>JAHEXU010000043.1 GCA_023251975.1 bacterium
GACAACCCGCTCGCGCCACTTGCTCGCCTGCCGCTCGCTGCTCCGGCCGCCCAAGCGCGCCACGTCGCGGCAAGGCTTCGGGCCGACAACCCGCTGATCGCCGCCGATCGCCGCTCGCTTGTCCTAGCCGGACACCTATCGGTCCAAGATGTCGAAAGCGACGGCGGCAAGGCCGCCGAGAGCGCCGCCGATCGCCTCCACAGCAACCGCTTCGAGATCGGGATCGGTGGTTACGCGCCGAGCTTCAACGAGGTTAACGACCTCGCCCGCGAGGACCTGACCAAGGCCGAGCTGATCGCATTCCCGTTGCTGACGATCCTGCTCTTGGTGGTCTTTCGCGGTGTCATCGCGGCGTCACTGCCGCTGCTGATCGGCGGCATCTCGATCCTCGGCGGGATGCTGTCGCTACGGATAATGTCCGAGTTCACCGGGACCTCGCTGTTCGCGCTCAACATCGTCAGCGGGCTCAGCCTCGGGCTGGCGGTCGACTACGCGCTGCTGATCGTCTCGCGCTACCGCGAGGAACTGGTGACCCACGGCCCAAGTTTCGAGGCCCACCACGCCACGATCACGACCGCCGGGCGGACCGCGCTCTTCTCGGGCCTGACCGTGGCTGCGGCGATGGTCTCCTTGGTCATCTTTCCCCAGCGCTTCCTTTACTCGGTCGGGGTTGCGGGAGCGGCGGTCGGGGTGCTCGCCTCGACGGTCGCGATCTTTGGAATCGGCGCGGCCCTGGCGCTGCTGGGCGAACGAATCAACGCCTTAACGATTCGCCGCAGCGCGCCGATCAGCGATCGCTCCGGTGGTTGGTATCGACTTGCGCGCGGCGTGATGGCGCACCCGGTGGCGGTCGCAATCGGTGCCGGCACCGTCCTGCTGGCGATGGCGGCACCGCTGCACGGGACCCTCTTGACCGGCCCGAGCGCCGACGTGGTGCCGCCGAGCCAGCCGTCGTATCAGGTCAACAGCTACGTCGAAGGCCACTACCCGCGCGGGACCAGCGAGGCGATCACGATCACTACCGAGGGAACGGCCGCCGAACGCGCGGGGTTGCGACGGCAGATCGGCGCGATCGACGGGATCGCCGAGGTCGGCGACTTTGTTCACGCCGGATCCGGCGTCTACTGGCTCAACGCCTCGGCCGACAGCCCGGCGCTGGAGCCGCAAATCCAGGACGCCGTCAACCAAATCCGCGACCTCGCGCCACCCCAAAACGGCCGGCTTCTCGTCTCGGGCAACACCGCCCGCTTCATCGACCAGAAGGCGAGCATTGCCGACCACACGCCGCTGATCGTTGCGATCGTCTCGCTGACCACCTTCACGCTGCTGTTCTTGCTGACCGGCTCGATCCTAATCCCGCTCAAGACCTTGCTGATGAACGGCCTGACCCTGGCTGCAACCCTCGGCCTGGTCGTATTGGCCTTCCAGGAAGGCCTTCTCGACGGGCTCTTCTCATACACCGGCCCGGACGCCGTCGAGGTGACGAGCCTGGTCTTCGTCTTCGCGGTCACCTTCGGACTCGCCACCGATTACGCCGTCTTGGTGATCGCGCGGATCAAGGAGTATCACGATTCCGGGATCCTCAACCAGGAGTCGGTCGCGCTGGGGATCTCGAAGACGGGCCGGGTGATCAGCGCGGCGGCGTTGATGATCGCGGTGGTCTTCTTCGCCTTCGGGGTCAGTGAGATCTTCTTCATGAAGCAGATCGCGCTCGCCCAGGGCCTCGGGGTCCTGATCGACGCGACGATCGTTCGAGCCCTCCTTGTTCCCGCCCTGATGCGCCTGCTCGGCGAGTGGAACTGGTGGGCGCCCGCCCCGCTCGCCCGCTTCCACGAACGCTTTGGGATCCGCGAGGGCTGAGCGGTCCGACGATGCCGAGCCAGATTCAACGCGAGGTATTGACCGGGCCCGACATCGTTGCCCGGAGTGCGTTGGCGCTGGTCAGTAATCCGGTGGTTCGATGGATGCTCCAACAGCCGCGCCCGGTGCGGCGGGCCTACGCCGCCGATGTGCTCGATCGGGCCACCGCAGTCACCGAGCGGGCGGCTCAGGAGGCGTGGATGCTTCGAAATCCCGATCGGGTTCGCGACAGCTACCTCCGCTTGATCGAGAGCGACCCGTCCGGCCGACCGCGAGGCCAGGTTGTTTGGATGCTGCACCAGCCCGCCTCGGTCCGCGACAGTTACGCGACCGAGGTTCTCGGGATCGCGGCAAACCGCGGCGCCAACCGGCCCTGAGCCCGTAACCGGCTGGCCGCGCCCTACAGTTCCCGCTCCAGGTAGAGCCGATGGCCGCACCAACCGAATACATATTCCAAATGGACGGGGTCTCCCGGGTCCACCCGCCGGACAAGAAGGTCCTCGAAGGGATCTCGCTGAGCTTCTACCACGGCGCCAAGATCGGGGTGCTCGGCTACAACGGCGCTGGTAAGTCGAGCCTGCTGCGGATCATGGCCGGGAGCGACGACGGCTACCGCGGCGAGGCCCGCTTGCACCCCAACGCGAGCGTTGGAATGTTGACCCAGGAGCCGCTGCTCGATCCCGACAAGGATGTGCGCGGCAACGTCGAACTCGGGGTCGCAAAAACCCGAGCAATCCTCGATCGGTTCAACGAGATCGCCGCCAACTACAGCGACGAGACCGCCGACGAGTTCGCTCGCCTGCAAGATCAAATCGACGCCTGCGATGCCTGGAACCTCGATACGGCGGTCGAGGTTGCGATGGACGCGCTGCGACTCCCTCCAGCCGACGCCGAGGTAACCAACCTATCCGGCGGCGAGCGCCGCCGAGTCGCGCTGTGTCGTCTGCTCTTGCAGGCGCCCGACCTGCTACTGCTCGACGAGCCGACCAACCACCTCGACGCCGAATCGGTTGGGTGGTTGGAAAAGCACCTCGAAAGCTACGAGGGGACGATCGTCGCGGTCACCCACGACCGCTACTTCCTAGACAACGTCGCCGGTTGGATCCTCGAACTCGACCGCGGTCGCGGCATCCCCTTCCAGGGCAACTACTCCGCCTGGCTGGAGCAGAAGACGGAGCGGCTGACCCACGAGAAACGAAAGGACAGCGCCCGGGCGAAGAGCTTGGCGGCCGAACTCGAATGGGTTCGAGAGAACCCGAAGGGCCGCCGCAAAAAGTCGAAGGCGCGGCTCGCCCGCTACGAGGAACTGTTGGTCGAGGAGCAGCGGGTCAAGCTCGACGAGGTGCAGATCCACATCCCGCCGGGACCGCGGCTCGGCAGCCAGGTGATCGAGGCGTCCGAGCTGAGCAAGAGCTTCGGTGATCGCCTCCTCTTCGAAGGCCTTAGCTTCTCGCTCCCCCCGGCCGGGATCGTCGGAGTGATCGGGGCCAACGGGGCTGGTAAGACAACCCTGTTCAGGATGATCGTTGGCGAGACGGGGCCGGACTCGGGCTCGTTGGTGATCGGCGATTCGGTCAAGTTCGCCTACGTCGACCAAAGCCGCGATTCGCTCGACGCCGAGGCGTCGGTCTGGGAGGAAATCTCCGGCGGGGTCGAGGAAATCGAGGTCGGGCAGCGGCGGATGAACTCGCGCGCCTACACCTCCGGCTTCAACTTCAAAGGCTCCGACCAGCAGCGCCGGGTCGGCACCCTGTCGGGCGGGGAGCGCAACCGGGTCCACCTGGCAAAGCTGCTGCGATCCGGCGGCAACGTACTGCTGCTTGACGAGCCGACCAACGACCTCGATGTTGACACCCTGCGAGCGCTCGAACAGGCGCTGCTCGGCTTCCCCGGCTGCGCCGTCATCATCTCGCACGACCGCTGGTTCTTGGACCGGGTCGCAACCCACGTGCTCGCCTTCGAAGGAAATTCTCAGGTCCGCTGGTTCGAGGGCAACTTCGACGCCTACGAGGAGGATCGGCGGGCTCGTCTCGGCGCCGGGGCCGATCGTCCCAGCCGCATGACCTACAAGAAGCTGAGTCGTTGAGCGAGTCGACGCTCGCGATCTTCACCCGGTTCTTGCGCTTTGGCGCGCTCGCCTGGGGCGGCCCGGCGGCCCAGATCGCGATGATCAAGCAGGAGTGCGTCGACGAGGAGAATTGGGTCGACGAGGAGACCTTCAAGAAGACCCTCTCCGTCTACCAGGTGCTTCCCGGGCCCGAGGCGCACGAGCTTTGCGTCTACTTCGGGCGGATTCGCGGCGGCCGGACTGGCGCCTTCGCGGCCGGGCTCGGCTTCATGCTGCCTGGGTTCGTGCTGATGCTGGGCCTGTCGGCACTATACGTCGAGGCCGACCTTGCCGGAAACCTCGACGAGCTGTTCTACGGCCTCTCGGCAGCGGTGGTCGCGATCATCGGCCGTGCCCTGGTCAGGCTCGCCAAGACCTTCGTGACCGACCGGATCCTCGCGCTGATTGCGATCGCGGCCTTGGTCGCGACCCTGCTCGGGGTCATCTTCGTCTTCGTCCTAATCGGCGCCGGGCTGATCTATGAGCTTTATCGAAACGGCGGTCCCGCCTTGCGACGGATCAGCGCCTTCAACCCGTTGCCAGCGCTGGCGCTGCCGCTGCTTTTCGGATTCACCCTGCCACTGACCGGGGAGTTGTTCTTTGAGGGCCTCAAGGCCGGACTGGTCACCTTCGGTGGTGCCTTCACCGTGATCCCCTTCCTGCAGGAGCGCTCGGTCGATTCCCAGCACTGGCTGAGCAACGCGCAGTTCGTCGACGGACTCGCGATCGGCGGCGTCCTGCCGGCGCCGCTGATCATCATCGCGACCTTTGTCGGTTACGTGACCGATGGCCTCGTTGGGGCGCTGGTGATCACCTTCGGGATCTTCCTGCCAGCCTTCGTTTTGCCGATCTTCTTCCACCGATCCCTGGTCGCGATCTCCGACAACCCGCGACTGCGACCGTTTCTTCTTGGCACCGGCGCCGGGGTGGTCGGGTTGATCGCCGCGGTCGCGGCAAAAATCGCCGACACCAGCATCGTCGATCTCCCGACCGCGCTCTTGGCGATCGGCGCCTTCGCCGCCCTGCAGCGCTGGCACGGCAAGCTGACGGTCCTCTGGGTCGTCGCGACCTGCGGCGCAATCGGCGCCGCCCTACAGCTGACGATCGTCTGAGCCTCCCAACGGTTCCAGGTTGCCGATCTTTAGCCCACCGTTCATAGTTCCTGGTCGGCTGGCCAACCACGAAGATCAAAGAGAGCAGATGTCCGCAACCAAAAAAGTCCTAGCCGCAAGCCTGACCGGACTGCTCGCGTTGCTTCTCAGCGTCGGCGGCGCCTCCGCGGCCGCCGGGACCTACAGCGTCAAGACGCTGCATTTCGATGTCGTGGTCGGCCCCAACGACGACACCCATTGCGACATCATCGGCGACCTCTACACCCCTGATTCAGCCTCGCCAAGCCATCGCCTTCCGGCGATCCTGACGACCAACGGATTCGGCGGCTCGAAGGACGACCAGGCCGACATCGGCAGCTACGGGGCCGCCCACGGCTACGTTGTCCTCTCCTATTCGGGGCTCGGCTTCGGCGGCAGCGGCTGCAAGATCACCCTCGACGACCGCGACTGGGATGGCAAGGCCGGGAGCCAACTGGTCAGCTTCCTCGGCGGCGGCGGGGCCGCCAAGGACGGCACCACCGTCAACTACGTGAAGCGTGATCGCCGCGGCTCCGATGGTCGCCGACACGCCCACGACCCCCGGGTCGGGATGATCGGCGGCTCCTACGGTGGCCAGATCCAGTTCGCGATCGCCGCGATCGATCCGCGTCTCGACACGATCATCCCGATCATCACCTGGAACGACCTCTCCTACTCGCTCGCCCCGAACAACACCAGCTTCGTCCCGAAGACGGTCAGCACCCGGACCCCCGGGGTCGAGAAGTACCAATGGACCTCGCTCTTTTTCGGCCTCGGAGTCGCCGACGGCCTGAGTGGGATCGGCGCCGACCCGACCCGCAACGTCGGCTGCCCCAACTTCACCCAAGACGCCTGCACGATCAAGGCCGAGATGGACACGCTCGGCTACCCCAGCCCGGCCGCAACCGCCTTCGCCCGGCACGCCTCGGTTGGATCGTTTATCGACAAGATTCGGATCCCGACGATGCTGATGCAGGGCGAGGGCGACACCCTGTTCAACCTGCAGGAGTCGGTCTCGACCTACCGCGGACTGCGAAAGCGCGGCGTACCGGTCCGGCTGATTTGGCAGTCGTGGGGCCACAGCGACGGCAGCCCCGCCCCCGGAGAGTTCGGCGACCCGATTCTGACCAAGACCTACGAGGGCCGACTGGTCTTGCGCTGGTTCAACCACTTCCTGCGTCACCGCGGCCCGCGCCCGAAGATGAACTTCGAGTTCTTCCGCGACTGGATCCACTACAAGGGAATCGCCAAACCGGCCTACGGCAAGGAACGCCGTTTCATGAGCCACCCCCGCACGCCCTACTACCTGAGTGGCAACGGCAGCCTGGTCAGCGCCCGCAGCGCGGTCAGCGCCGGGACAGCTCGCTTGGTCGCACCGAGCGGCGGTGCCCCGAGCAGCTACAGCGAGACCTCGGCGGTCGAGCCCGGTAACCCGGTCAGCGACACCAACGGGACCTTCGCGAGCTTCTCAACCGATCCGATCAGCGGGCGATCGCTCCGTCTGGTCGGGATTCCGCAGGTGACACTGAACCTATCTGCGCCGAGTAATCAAGCATCGCAGGGGTCCGACGCCGGCAAGCTTGTCCTCTTCTTCAAGCTCTACGATGTCGCCCCCGACGGCTCGATCACCCTGCCGAATCGCCTCATCTCACCGGTCCGAGTCCCCGATGTGACCCGCCCGCTCAAGGTGCAACTGCCGGGGATCGTCCACCGGGTTCCGGTCGGCCACCACCTCGAGCTGGTGATCGCCGGCGGCGACAGCGCCTACCGAGGTAACAACGCATCCTCGGCGGTCACGATCACGGTCGACCCCGCCGATCCGGGCGTGCTGCAGCTGCCGATCGTGCCGCGCCACCACGGTCGCTAGGCGGCCGAGCCGAGCGGTTCCGGTCTGCGGCCGCACGAGGACCCGGGACCGGCGGTCGCCGCTACGGGACGATCTTGTACTCGCCGTCCTCTTCGACGATCTGAATCCTTCGGGTGTTGCCTTCGCCGTCGGTCGCGATGACTGTGTATTTGCCGTCTGACTCGCGGCTCAGCTCGTAGGTCGCGCTCTCAACCCGGTCGCGATCAGCGTCGCTGATCTCACCGACGGCCTGCTCCAACTGCTGCGCGCAGGGCGGATTTCCCTGCTTGGTGATTTCCTCGATCCCAGCCTTCGAGAACAGTCCGCAGGCCGTCTTGCCGTCGCCGTCCACGACCGCCTGCGCGAACACCCGCGCCGTCTCCTCGGGCGAATCGGGCGCCGCCTCGGAGTTGCCGCCGCAAGCTGAAATCGCGCCAATAACGAAGGCGACGGCAATCAATGCCAAACCTGTTTGAACCGCCCCTGAAATCCACTTCACAAGGTCCTCGATCCCATCGTCATCTCGGCGGCAGGCCGCCCGATCGAGGCGAGGCTATTCGATCATCCCAGCGCCAGATCGCGGCGCATGCCCGCCCGCAATTGCTCAACCGCCGCCGCCGAGAATCCTTCGATCGATCGCGACGCGGCAATTCTGGGGTTGTGGGAAGCGCGACCAGCGCGGAATCCCGATACCTGACAGTCTCCGGGCGAGGTGCGTGGGTCGATGTCGAGTAGCGTCGGTCGGCACCGTCCCCCGAATCGAAGCGCCCCGCCCGGCGGGGCGCACCACACAAGGAGAACGCGATGCCGAAGTACCTGCTGGTCAAGCACTACCGCGGCGGCCCGGAACCGCACCGTCGGGTGCCGCCGATGGACCAGTGGGCACCCGAGGACGCGGAGGCGCACATCGCCTTCCTCAGACACGTCGGCGAGCTGCTGAGGGAAAGCGGCGAGTATGTCGGGGCGCAGGCGCTGACGCCGACGCGTACCTGGGTGCGCTACGGCGGCCCGGAGGCGGCGCCGGTAACCACCGCGGGCCCGCCGCCCGAGAGCGGCGATCTCGTGGCGGGCTGGTACATGATCGAGGTGGAATCCCATGCCCGCGCGGTCGAGCTCGCGGCCTACGTTTCCTCCGAACCCGGCCCCGGCGGGGAGCCGCTTTATGAGTGGATCGACATCCGGGAGGTGATGCCCGAGGCGCCCCCAGGCGACTGACCCTGCTAACCGACGATCCGCCGATAGTCGTCGATCCTTCGCCGCACCGAACCGCCCAACTGACCGAGTCCACTGGCCGCTGTCTCGGCCTGCTGGGCCGGTCGATCTCGGCGAACGGCCTGGCACCCAGCTCCGGGTCAGCCCGTTCGCTTGCCCGGGCCGATGAACCGGGCCCAGACGCCGTAGGGCTGCCAGATCTGCTCGACATCGCGGAACGCAACGGAGGGTTCTTCGCCTTCGACAGCTGTCCGGTAGCGGTAGACGAACGCGGAAACGCGCGCGTTGGCTGCGCAATGAACCCAGGTTCGCTCGCCCCTCGCCTCGGACATCGCCGCCGCGAAGCGCTCGAAATCTTGCTCCCGCGGCGCCTTGAAGTCGACCGGGATGTGGACGTAGCGCATCCCGAGCTCGGCGACCAGTTCGGGCTCCCCGGCGAGCGAGTTTTCGCTGTCAGCGGGCAGCAGGTTGATTACCGTCGCGTACCCGGCGGCGGCGATCCACTCGAACTGGCAACTGGTCGGCTGGCCCGAGGTCGCGAGCCGTTCGTTGATCTGAAGGTAGTTGTAGATGTCGCCGATCTGGCTGCCGTCGAAGCGCAGCGGGGTGTGCTTCGCAAGCAGCGAGCGCAGGTAACCGCCGGTAGTCCCGATCGAGTTGAGGAGGCCGCGCCGCGAAGTCACGCGGTGATTATCGCAACCGGAGGCGACATCGAGATGGCGCTGGCGCTTGGTTCGCCGGTCTTTGATCGGCAGCTCGGCGGCGCCGCAGCCGAGCAGATCGCGCGGCGACGCCGCAGCGAAACGGGGGCGATCGACCCGGGTTAGCCGATTGACGCTCCCCTCCGCTGGTCCGCTGACCGACATCCGCGGGACCCTCAGCCACACCGACGTTAGATCGCCGTCCGAGTGGTGCACACCGGCGATGTCGTTCGGCTCGATGGCTGGGCGGGCCCGGTCGAGGTGCTGCGCCGGGCTTGAGCCGGCGGCGCCAAGCAGCTATCCTTGCGTTGTCTCAAAAGTAAGGAAGCATCATGGACGCGACGGGGAAGCTGACAACGAAGGGGCAGGTCACGATTCCAAAAGCGGTACGGGAGGCGCTGGACCTCCGAACTGGCGACCAAATCCATTTTCGTGTCGCTCACTCGGGGGCGACGATGACCAAGACACCTGATTTTCTTGAACTCGCAGGCTCAGTCCCGGTCCCGGCTGATCGGCGTGGAACGCCCTGGGAGGAGATCCTGCGCCGCAGTCGCGATTCAAGGACCGCCGGAGCCTGACTGCATTCGTTGACACCAACGTATTGATCCGCCACCTAACCGGCGACCCACCCGATCTGGCGCGGCGCGCGACCGAGTTGCTTTCGAGCGGACGGCGGCTGCTGCTCCCGGACCTGATCGTCGCTGAGGCTTTGTTCGTCCTCGAGTCGTTTTACGAACTCGATCGGCCCCGACTGGTCGCGCTGATCCGGTCTGCCCTGGCCCACCCGTCGCTTCGAGTGATCGACCTGCCGACTCTGCTGCGCTCCCTCGAGATCTATGAAGTGCACCGAATCGACTACGCAGAGGCGTATCTTGTCGCGCAGGCGGAGGCAACTGGCGTTGGCGTCGTGGCATCGTTCGATCGATCGATCGACCGGGTCAAGACAGTGCGCAGGATCGAATCGGCCTAGAGTTGGCCTAGAGTCCGCCCAGGCCCTTCGCGACGATCGGCTCGCATATGTCGGCGCCGCCTGAAGGCTTCCAGCCACCGCCGCTTTGGGCAGCCGAGACCACCTACGCGGGCTCTTCGAAGGGACCGAGATCAGATGCGAGCGGCGCGAGTTCGAGGGCGCCAACTCGCCCGAGGCAATGTTCGAGCCTGTCACGACTTTCTCCGGCCCCTTCCTGCGCCCTCATGATCACCTCCGGCGCGGTCGGGCGTGTCGTCCGGGCCGCCGCCGACCGCGCCGGGCTTGACGCCATCTACGACCACAGTCTGCGGCACGCCGCCCCCGCGCGGGCGGCTCTGGACCGACGCTTCGCTGCCCGAGGTACAACATCCTCGACCGCGGCTCGCAGCGCCCCAATCAGCTCGACACTCATCCTCTGGATGACGCCACCTCTGGGCGCCACCAACGGCCCGCGTGTGCGTCAGCGGCCTCATTATCAGGCGCCGCTCGACCCAAGGATCTGCCGTTGCCGAGCCGGGGCGAGTTCGCTGGGCGACCACAACTCGATGACCAAAACCGGCCCGACGGGCGCCCGGCGACGAGCAGGCGCGGCGCCGACCGCAGCCATCGAACACCCGGCCGCGTAGACGCCGACGGGGACCCAAGCGAGAGGAGAGACCGCAGATCGGAACCGACCTCGATTCGCGGCGGGTTGATCGCCAGATGGCTGGCGATCCGCCGCGCCTCGACGAGAAAATGGCGTGATCGTCGCAGCCCCGGCCTGCGCCATGAGCCATAAAGGACGGGTACGCGAACTCTGCTCGATCGGCCTCCCGGAGCGTTTTGAGAACGGCAACCTTCACTGGCCCCGGCCCTCTGGCTTGTAGGTTCTCGCCGATGGTGCGCGGTCGCCAGCTCGCTACGGGCATGGCCTCGCGGCGGCCAGACGTGCAGCCACCCGGGGCGTCGGACGCCGTCGCAGAGCGCCTGGTCCGCCTCGGATGGCTGCACTCGATGTCCGCGCAGTGACCTTTGACTGGCGACTCCCAGCCCGATCGATGGGGAGTTTGCCGGTCTGGAGTGAGCCGACAATCCTCGTCGGAGCGGCGGAGCGTCCGCCGGCGCAGGGGAACTGGGGCAATGCAGACGAATGGCTGCCGAACACCTTCCGTACCGTCGGGAGCGAGCAACTACTGGGCGAAGCGGATGGTCGCGCCGTCTCCGTTCTGGCGCGGCTCGGCTACCTCGCCGAATGGGCGGATTGGGAGGACATCGCCGACGAGATCGCGACGCTGCTCCCGCCACGCCTGCCCGTCGCGTTCCTCGGCCCTCGGGACCGGCGGAAGCGCTGGAGCAGGCGCTGGCACGTTTACGACGCGCTCCTGCCGCAAAGATCGGCCGCGTGCCTTCCCTGCGCTGACCTGTGAATTGAGCCATCCAGCCGACGAACCCCCCGGTCGGCGATTATCGGTCCAGCGAGGTCTAGCCGCGCCCTAGCCGCAATTCGCGCGCAACGCCGCGATCTCGCGAATCCGCTCCCGAGCCCGCATCATTGCGGCTCGCGAGAGACGGCGAACCAGGAAGCGCAGGTATCAGCCGCCGATTCCGAGGACCTGGTAGAGGACGAGGGAATCGTAGAAGTGCCGGAATTCGCGAACCTCGAGGCCGTCGACTAGAAAGTAAGCGGCGGCGCGGGCGAGGGGGCGACGACCGGTGGGGCGGAAGTCGCCAAACTGCTCCGCTTCGCCGCCGAGCCATTCGATCTCGAAGGCGATTGAATCGGTCCCGATGACCTCGCGTCGAATCCTCGCGCGAGCCTCGGGGACCGCCTCCGCCCAGGCTCGAAAGACCGCGACAATCTGCTCGCGGCCCTCGACGACCCGTGCCGGACGCGCGATCTCCTCATAGATCGCGTCGACTGCCAAACGGTCGCCAAAGCGCTCCCAGTCGCGGTCGTTGTAGGCCGCCAGGAGGGCGTGTGGCGGATGGATCGTCGCCGGATTCATCGCCCGGCGGCGGGTCCGCTTTCACTGCTCGCGTAGGAATCGATCATCGTGATCAAGCCGTCGCGCAACTCGGCGTCGTCGGTCAGCGGCCCGGCGATCGCGGCGATCGCGGCCTTTCGAAAGTCGAGGCCGCCGCTGATCAACGCTGCCGCCGAGACCAGCGCTCGGGTTGAGGCGACCTCGCGAAGACCGGCGTCCCGAACTCGACTGATCGCCTCGCCGAGCTTGACCAGGTCCGCGGCAGCGGCCGGGTCAACCGCCGTCTCGGCGAGAATGATCCGGCGCTGCAGGTCGGGGGCGGGGAAGTCAAGCTGGATCGCGACCATCCGCTGTCGAGTCGACATCTTCAGATCTTTGAGCACGCTCTGATAGCCGGGGTTGTAGGAAACGACCAGCAAGAAGCCGGGGGCGGCGCGCAGGGTCCGGCCCCCTTGTCGCTCCAGGTTCAGTTCACGACGGTGATCGGCCAACGAGTGAATCGCGACCGTCGCGTCCTGTCGCGCCTCGACGATCTCGTCGAGGTAGCAGATCCCGCCCTCCTTGACCGCCCGGGTCAAGGGCCCGTCAATCCAGACGGTCTCCTCACCGGCCAGCACATACCGACCGAGTAGGTCGCTCGCGGTCATGTCCTCGTGACAGGAGACGGTGAACAGGGGCACCTTGAGCCGGTAAGCCATGTGCTCGACCAGGCGGGTCTTGCCGCACCCGGTCGGGCCCTTCAGCATCACCGGCAATCCCTGTGATGCCGCCGCGTCGAACACCTCGATCTCGTCGCCAACCGGCTCGTAGAAGGGCTGCTCGGCAAGCAACTCGGCGAGTCCGACTCGAGGGTCACTCATAACCGCGAGGCTAGCACCAGGTGAACGATCACTCACCAACGCCCGGTCGGCGCGGTCGGCGTCGGCTGGATCGGGGCGGAGGCGGCGACGAACGCGGCCAGCGAACTGTTGAAGTCCTCGGGGAGTTCGAACATCGGGCAGTGCCCGGCGCGGTCGAACACCTCGAGTCGCGCCTGCGGCATCCTCGCCGTGAGCCGCGCCGCCTCGGCGAGCGGCAGGATCCGATCGCCCCGACCCCACAGAAGCACCGTCTTGACTGCGACCTGCTCGAATCGCGAATCGGCCGCGGCCTCCCCCGCCGCCACCACCGCGTCGGCAAAGCCCGGCGCGGCCATCAGCGGCAACACCTCGGCGGCCATCGCGCCGGACAGCGAGCGTCCGTCGTCAAGGATCGCGAAGAGCAAGAGGCCTCGCAGCCGGGGGCGGCGGGTAAAGGCACGAATCACTCCGGGGCGCGAAAAGAACGAGTTGAAGACGAGAAAGCCACGCACGATCAGCTTCAAACGGGCCGGGCTGAGGGCGATCCCGCCCGCCGAGACGAGCGCCAGCCCGCGCAGCCGCTGCGGCTGCGAAGCAGCGTAACGACCGCTCAAAAGGCCACCCATCGAGTGTCCAACCAGGGTCAGGTCGGTCAGGTCCAACCGCTCGATCAGGGCCGCCAGGACGGCTACATAGCCGTCGAAGGGAGTCCCGGGCGGCAGCGTCTCGGAGGCCCCGAAGCCGGGGATGTCGATCGCGATAACGCGATGATCTTGACCGAGCGCGGGGATGTTCTCGAGCCAGCTCTGCCAGCTCCCGCCCAGCCCATGAACCAGCACGAGTGGCGGGCCAACGCCGTAATCGACGTAGCGGACTCGCCGCGATGCAAGCTCCAGTTCGCGAATGTGCTCGGCCCATTCGATCGTGGTCCAATGCGGGGCATGCGACAGTGCCATCAACCCATCGCCTCGGCGCCGACCTTGCCGGTGCGTCGCCGGGTTGAGGCCGCCTGGCGGAGGGCCCCGCCGAGCAATCCGCCGACCTCAATCCCGAACTCGGATGGCTCATCAAGACGACGGAACGGGACGTGCCCCCAGACCCGCTCGACGATCTCATCGTCGGTCGTGCTGCGGACGCTGACGCAGGCGCAACCGACGCCCTCCCGAACCGCCTCGATCAACGCCCGCCGCGAGTCCTCTTGGGCGTAGCGCATCTCGTAGCCGTCGTCGTAGGGGAGGCCGTCGCCGACCACCAAGAGCAGCATGTTGGTGGTGCCAGAGCCGTCGGTCAGCATCCAGGTGGCGTGACGGACAGCGGCTCCCAGCCGGGTGAATCCAGACGGTCGCAGCGCCATCAAGCGCCGTCGCGCCGCATGGTCGTAGCGATCCTCAAACCCCTTGACCCGCAAGAAGCGGATGTTGGAGCGGCCCCACGAGTGGAAGCCAAAGCAGGCGACCCGATTGCCGAGCTCGTCGAGCGCGCCGGTCAAGCGATCGACTAGACGGCGCTGCTCGTCGAAGATCCGCCGCCCGCCCGCCGACTCCTCGGTCGAACCGGTCGCGTCGAGCAAAACGAGAACTCCGAGGTCTTGCGCGGTGCGGCGTTTGGTCTCATAGACCCGTGGGCTCGGCGCCACCCCGGTTCGCTTGTCAACGACGTGGTCGATCAGCGCGCCGAGGTCCAAGACATCACCGTGATCTTGGCGACGGTGGCGCTCCAGGGCAAGCCCGAGCCGGGCCAGCTCGCGGCGCAGACGCCGATCGTCGCCGCGCTGTGCCTCGGGATCATCGGGGCTCTGCGCCGGGTCCCACTCGGCGACCGCACAGTGATCGCGCTTGTAGCGGCGGCGGGCGTAGTCCCACTCCGGGTAGAGCCGCCCGATCGGTGGCCCCGGATGTTCGAGGTTGAGATCGCTCGGACCGTCGGCCCGACGAGGATCGCGCCCAACCCGTCCAAGCCGCGAGCCGCCGACCCGCACCTCGCCGCCACCGCCGCAGTCACCGCTTGGTGAGCGCCCCGCCCCGAGCAACTTCAGCAGGTACTCGCTGAGCGGGTTTTGCATCGCCGGGGCACTAAACAACTCCAAGATCTTGCTGCGCTCCGACTCATCCTCGTCGTCAAGCTCATCAAACGGGCTCGGCCGAGCCTGGTTCGCGATCTCCTCGTCGCTCGGCCGCGAGCCACCGATCTGGAGCTGGGTCCGGATCACCCGGATCGGCTTGACGGTGCCGAACCATTCGGGCGCCTCGGGTATCGCCTCGCGGCCGCGCAGCACCCGTTGAACCGACTCCTCCGCCGAGGCCGAGACCGGGCCGTCGTAGACGGCGCGGGCATCACGTTCTACTCGGCTCGGGATCACCGCCGAGAGGAGGTCGATCGCTCGGATCGCCTCCAGAGTCAGGTAGCGGTGGCGCAGCGCACGGCGACCGACCAGCCGACTGATCGCCCTCGTCTCGAGGCTGCCCGCGGCCAAAAGCGCCGCCTGGACAACCAGGGTAGCGCGGTTCGCCGCGCCCTCGGCTGGGCCCGCCGCCGTGCCCGCGGTGTAGATCAGATCGCCATCGCTGAAGGCGCGCCGCTCGTCGCCGCCAACCACACCGACTTTGCGACCCGCGACGGCGCCGGCGAGCAGCGAGAACCGAGCCGGGCAGTCGAGGGCCGAGGTCATACCGCAGTCGTTTAGGCGGTCGCTCGCCCTATTCAGAGCCGCCGGGCGGTCCGACATCAAACGGGATGATCTGGCCCTGATCGGGAGCGACATAGTCGGCGGGCACCCCCGGCTCACCAACCGGGTTGGTCACCTGCCCCGCGGTGTTGGGGTAGGCCGAATCAGTCTTTACCGCAGGCATGCTGCCTCCTGGACAGACCCGATCGGTGCCATCGCCGCAGATCCCGTTGGTGAAGTATGAGCGCTCCTGCAGGTCGGCCGGCCACTCGGTTGAGTTGAGCCCGACCAACGTGTTCGGAACGTTGTAGCCGAGGAACATCGCCAGGTGGACGAAGGCGGTGACGGCAAGCGCCCGCACCGCCAGGGTCTTACCGGGCGAAAGCCGCAGCTTCTCGATTCCTCGCTCGGCGATCGTGTAGCCGCGATCGTCGCGGAAGTAACGGAACGCTGCAAAGGCGGTGAAGACCGACCCGATCGTGAACATCTCGGTGAGCGGGAACTTGTAGTAGTGGCTTGGAAACAGCGCCCAATGGCCACCGGGGTAAGCGAAGACGCCGAGTGGGATCCAGATCAGCCCCTCCAAGACGATGTCGAAGACGAGCATCCCGGCCAGGCATACCGCGATCAGCTGAAGGTTGGTCAGACCGGGTCGACGCTGCTTTGCCTTCCGCATGAACCAGCAGCCGACAGCCGAGCCGATCAACATGATGTAGACGTAGGCGGCGGGGGTAAAGAAGATTGGCTCCGAGGTCATCGCGCCGGGGCGGCCAAAGGCGTTGAACCAGGGCAGCTCGTTTGCCCATGAACCCATGTTGAACAGGTAGGTGTTGTAGACAAACCAGTGATTTCCAGCCGACGACCACGGATCTTGGACCCAGATCGAGCAGAACGCGAGCAGCAAGACCCCGTCGACTCCGACCGTCTTGTCGCGGCGATACGGCCGAACCACGAACCGCCACAACATGAACAGCGCCGCCGGAATCGAGAGCGTCTGCCAACCCCAGAGGACGACCTGCATCCAAGTTGGCGGCTCACTCGGCCCCTGCGGTACCCGCTCAAAGTTCGGACCGGTCACCCAGGAGATCAAAAGATAGGCGCAGAAGGCCAGTACCGCTACCCCGAAGCCTGCCCAAATCTTGATCGCCGGCGTCTGGTTCTCGGCGGCGACGCTCGCCCGCGGGAGCGCCTCGGATCGACCGTTGGCTACCTCGGCGGCAGGTTGGGTGCTCATGACGACAGTTCCTCCTCGAGTTTGCGCCGGTATCCCAGCAATGCTCTGTTTCGGTTGATGGTGATCGCGCCGACCAGGGTGTCGCCGCGATGCGCCTCGACAACCAAGGCGTTCTTTTCCGGGTCCTCGTCGACGATCGTGAGCCGATCGGCTCCCTTGACGAAGCCGCACGATTTGATCTTGAGGTCGTACTGATCGGACCAGAAGGTCGGGACGCTGGTGTATGGCTTGCGATCGGCGGGTGGCGCAACTAGGTTGCGGGCCGCGGTCGGACCCATGTCACGAGCGTTCGTCCAGTGCTCGATCGAGACCACCCCGTGCTTGTCACTGAGCGGCCAGGCGGCAATATCGCCAGCCGCGACAACGTCGTCGGCGCCGACCGCGAAGCAGTACTCGTCGCAAAGGACCGCGCCGGCGGCCAGCTCAAGACCGCAATCGGCGAGCCATTCGCTGTTCGGCACCGAGCCGAGCGCCAGCAAAACGACCTCGGCAGCGAGCGCCTCGCCATCGGACAATCGAACCGCCTCGACCCGATCTTGCCCGTCGAACCCCGCGACCGAAACGCCCGAACGCACGTCGACGCCGTTGCCGCGGTGCACCGCGGCAGCCCGCACCCCGGCCTCGGAGCCGACCGGACCCAAGACCTGATCGGCGAGTTCGACGATCGTCACCTGATCGACGCCAAGACCGCGCAGGGTCGCCGCGACCTCGCAGCCGATAAATCCGCCGCCGACGATCACGACTCGCTTCCCCGGGGTCGCCGCGGCAGCCAGAGCATGACAGTCGTCGAGGCTACGCAGGGTGTGGAACCCCTCGATCGCCGGTAGGTTTGGCCACCGCCGGGCAGCCCGGCCGGTCGCGATCACCAGGCCGTCGTACTCAATCTCGGCACCATCGACCAGCACCACCCTGCGGCGCTCGAGGTCAAGTCGCTTTGCCGCGACTCCAAGCCGCCACTCGACCTCGTCAAGCCCGTCGAGCGCGTAGGCGCAGGCGTCATCGTCGATCTCACCGCTGAGCCGCTTCTTCGACAACGGCGGTCGATCGTAGGGGTAGTGCGGCTCGTCGCCGACGAGGGTGATTTTGCCACCGAAACCGTCATCGGCCAACGCCTTCGCAGCCCGATGCCCGGCCAGCCCCCCACCGACGATCACGACGTTCAAGATCGTTCACCGGCCCGGCGCATTTCGCAACGGTACTCGAAAATGCCTCGCCGTGCAAGCTGTAAGCGAGCGTTCACAAAGCGAGCGGCTCCGGCGAGGGAACTCGCCGCCTCACGGGGGCTGTGGGAGCCGGCGAATCAGCCCTCGACGCGGATCGCCGAGACCGGGCACATCCGAGCGGCTTCCTCGACCTTCACGCGCAGCGATTCGTCGGGGCTGGGATCGAGCAGCGCGACCACGTTCTCGTCGTCATCGAGGTCGAACACCTCCGGTGCGGCGAGCACGCAGTCTCCGTGGGCTTCGCACAACTCGGTATCGACGATGATCTTCACGCGCTCTTCCTTTGCTTCAAAGCCATTTTGGTGGTCGGTCGCGGCAACCTATCAACCGCGCCGCGATCGAGGGGCAGCGCGCCGCCAGCCACTGTAAACGCTCGTTGACTTCGGCGGACGGGCGCGGATCGTCCGCGAAGCCCGAGCTGCCGTCCTGCCAGGTAAACGAGCGTTAGAATCCGAGCCGTGCGTCGCACCGTCTTCGATCCAGAGCACGAGGACTTCAGGGGTCGTGTTCGGGCCTTCTTGGAAGCCGCGGTGGTACCCGAATACAGCGACTGGGAACGGGCAAAGCGGCCACCGCGCCGCTTCTGGCAGCGCGCCGCCAAGTTCGGCCTGCTCGGGATCGGCGTCCCGGCCGAGTTCGGCGGCCTCGAAGGTTCCAACTTCAGACACAGCGCGATCGTCACCGAGGAGGCGCAGGCGGCTGGGTTAGCGCTCGGCGGCCTCCGAATCCACACCGACATCTGCATGCCGTACTTCCTCGAATACGCCAATCGCCGCCAACAGGCGCGTTGGCTGCCGCGCCTAACCGGCGGCGACGCCGTGGTCGCGCTGGCGATCTCCGAGCCGGGGGCAGGTTCGGACATCAAGGGGATGAATACCCGCGCCCGGCGCGAGGGCGAGGACTACCTGGTCAGTGGCGCCAAGACGTTCATCTCAAACGGCCTCGAGGCCGACCTGATCATCCTGGCCGTCAAGACCGACCCCGAGGCGGGCCGAAGCGGGCTCTCGCTGGTGGTGGTTGAGGCGCCGTGCAGCGGGTTCGCTCGCGGTCGCGCCTTCGACAAGATCGGCCAGCACGCCCAGGATCTGGCCGAGCTGTTCTTTGACGATGTCCGGGTCCCGATTGCGAACCGGCTCGGGGACGAGGGTCGCGGCTTCGAGTACCTGACCGCCAACCTGGCCCAGGAGCGGCTCTCGATCGCGATCAATTCGCAGGCGGCAGCGGCGGCCACCCTGGCGGTTACGGTCGAGGCGATGCGAGCCGGGAGGGGCGAGCCGGCACCCGGCCAGCACGTCAAGTTTGAACTCGCGGCTTGCGCCGCCGAGCTCAGCGCCGGGCAGGCGCTGGTCGACACGGCGCTGGCCGCCAACGCTGGCGGCGAGTTGGCGGCCGCCGACGCCGCCGCCGTCAAGCTCTACTGCACCGAGCTGCAAGGACGAGTCGCGGATCGCTGCCTGCAACTGCACGGACCTGATGGCTACGGCGCCGAGACTCGGATCGGCCGCGCCTTCGCCGACGCCCGGGTGAGCCGAATCTACGGTGGCTCGAGCGAGATCATGAAGGTGATCGTGGCCAAGGAGCTCGGCCTGTGAACTTCTTGTCGAGCGGGTTGGCGGCGCTTTACGAGCCCGAGCACGAGGATTTTCGCGAGTCGGCTCGGCGCTACCTGCGCACCGAGGTGCTGCCGCAGCGCCAACAATGGCGCGACGCCGGGGCGGTGCCGCGGCGGCTGTTCGCCGACCTGGCGAAGATCGGCGCGATCGGTCTCGCGGTCGGCGAGGCCGAGGGTGGCGCGGCAATCAAGGACCCGCGCTTTCGCGCCGTGCTGAGTGAGGAGGCGGTCGGCTGCGGCCTCGACGGGATCGCGCTGATGCTGATCGCCCACGACGACCTCGGGGTTGAGCTACTGACAGACGCCGCCGCGGGCCCGGCACCGGCCGGCGCCTTGAGTGGCGAGACCGTGATCGGCTGGTCCCCCGGTCCGGTCACCGCAGTGGCCGATGGCGCCCGCTTGAGCGGCGAGGTCAACGGGGTGATCAACGGCAACCTCGCGGACTTGGTGATCGTCGCGGCTCGAAGCGAAGGCGAGCCGGCGCTTTTTGTGATCGACCCCAACGCCGAGCAGGTCAAGCGGCGCCGTTCGAGCGCCCTGGTCGGCCCCGAGCCGTGCGATCGGGCAGATTTCCGCTTCAGCGGGGTTGCGGCGCAGCGGCTCGAGCGCTCATATGCCCAGGCCCGCCGCGTCGAGCAGATGTCGATTGCAATCGCGGCCCGAGCCGGGGCGCGCAACGCGCTCAACCTGACCCTCGCCTATACCGCCGAGCGCCGCGCCTTCGGCCAACTGATCAGCGAGTTCGAAAACAGCCGGGTCGTCCTCGCCGAGTTGGCCGCCGAGTTGACCCTGCTCGACCTGTTCATCGAGCGCTGCCTACGCGCCGCGACCGACGGCTCACTGACCGGGCTCGACGCGGCGATCGCGGCGTTGCGAGCAACTGCCGCCTACCGCCGCGCCGCCGACCAGGGTGTGCAACTACACGGCGGCTACGGCTACATGTTTGACTATGAGATCGCCCACTCCTACGCGGCTTCCGGCTTCTTTGCGATCTCAGCCGGTGGCAGCGCCGCCGCCCGATCAACGATCGCAGCCGAGTTGCTGCGATGAGCGGCCCGGCGCCTTACACGATCAACGCCGACTCCTGGCAGGTCGACGCGCCGTATGACGGGGGGCCGGAGGAATGGCGGGCCTGGGCAAATCGGATGCCGATCTCACAGGCGATCGGGCTGCGCTGTGGGCGAATCGAGCCCGGCTTCGCCGAGTTCACGCTGGCCGAGCCGCCACTCGGGATCCCAAACCCGAACGGCTCGATCCACGGCGGTCTTTTAGTCGCGGCCGCCGACCAGTGCATGGGGATCGTCTCGATGACGGTGCTCGAGCCGACGCTGCTACCGGTGACCGCCGGAATCCATGCCCAGTTTCATCGTCCCGCAATCCCCCCGGTCAAACTCGAGGGGCGCGTCACCAAGGGCGGCCGCTCGCTCGTCTTCATCGAGGTCGAGGCGCGCGATCGCGACGGTCGGCGCTGCCTCAGCTCGCAGGGAACGATGATGGTCGTCCGCTACAGCGTCGCGGGCGATCGCGATCGCGAGATCACCTAGCAGCCGCGACTACCCCTCGAACGTCGACGGGTCGAACCGGCGGCTCCCGGTAATCCCGATATCACCCCCGGACGGCGTTTGAGCGGCGAGGGTGTTCATCGACAGGCGAGCACCTGAGCGCAGGTGAGGTCGGCGTGGGCGGGCCGCCCGCAGCCGCTCAACGGCACTTTTGTGGCTTGTAGTTCGTACGCTTGCAGCCAGCCGCATCAGCAGCAATCCACGTGTCAGCTGGCGGCTCGCCGAAATGCAGGCGGTATAGGTTCAGCGTCAACCGCTACGGGGTCGCCCCACGCCCCCGGCGCATCCTGAAGCGAGGCCTCGACGGCGCGTTGGCCCGTGACCCCGACGGCCAACTGATCAGTGGGGTATTGGGGCACCTCGCGTCTTTTCAGTCAGCGGCGTTTGGCGATCGTGGGCCGGTCGTGGCCGGGTTTGCGAGGTCGTCGAAGGCGCCGGGGTCAAGGTACGACGACAAACGACGAACAAACGGTCAGCCTGCGTAGCGCGTCACAGAGATGCCCATCGCGAATATCCCAGCGTTTGCTACGGTGCCCTGCGGTTAGGCGATGGGCAGGATGGGCAGGGTTCTTTATCAGTTGTGTGTTCGGGGGCGCAAGCGTGGCGTCGTCGGCTGGTCGCTTGCCGCGATCGTAATCGCCACGGTTTGCGTGCCTGCCCCAGCTTTGGCTTTGCGCGACTTCGGGGTTCGCTACGAGACCGAAGCCCGCGGCGAGATCACGATGGCCGCGAACCCAGTCCTGACCTGCACACCCTCTCCAGGTGCCGAATGCGTCGACGCGCGCCGCGGCACCGGAGCCCGGCTC
>JAHEXU010000044.1:0-7081 GCA_023251975.1 bacterium
ACTTCTGGGCCGACAATTGAATCGGCTCAGCGACTGTTCGCGTCGACGCCGTCGGGACCTGCTCCGGGGTCCGTGGGTCGTGCGGTGCTCCGCCCTGAGCGCGGTCGATCGCGACCGAGCGGTGGCGCCGAGCGCCGCGATGGCGCGCTTTGCGGGACGGCGGCTCAGCGACCGGACGCTTGGCAGCACCAGCCGCCGAGCGTCGGCGCTTCGAGCGCGTCGCTCTTACCGGGGGCGAATTGAGCGGCGATATCGCCGATCGACCGCGCCCGCCGGATCAGCTTGCGGTGGGTCGCGAGGTTGATGAAGACCCACTGGTCGGTCTCGGGCCAGCTCAGCAGGAGCCATTCGCCGCGCGGCGAAAAACGAACCCCCGAAAGCACTCCGGGGGCGGAGAAAACGGTCCGGCTATGGAGCTGCTTGCCGACGGTGCGGTAAAGGGTCAGTTCCGAGCGGGCGCCGCTCGCGCCGTAGCCCTGCGCGAGGATCGCGACCCGCCCGCCGTTCGGTGAGATCGCGCCGTCGACGATCGAGGAGGCCGCGGGGCGGATCCGATCGAGAATCCGCCCGGCGTGGTCGAGCAGTGCCCAGCCGCGCGAGCCGATCGCCAGCAGCCGGTCGCGGTCCGACCAGGCGAGGGAGTGGATCGGGCCGATTCGAGGCTCGGCGATTGCCGTCAGCTTCGAACTTGCGACATCGACGCTGCGGACCGATCCGCGGGCGCGGCGCGGAACGAAGCTGACCTCTTCTCGCCCCGGGTCGCGCGGCGGCGGCTGGCGCCAGGCGGGGCGGACGGCGGCCGCGGCGGCGAGCCTGTGGTCGTCGCTACCGTCGCCGGCGGCGATCCGGATCTGTCCGCCGCTCAGGTAGGCGACCCGATAGCCGAGGCCGCGCGACCAGGCCGGCATCGTGACCTCGTCGGGACGCGAAAGCGTCCAGTGAATATCCCCGGCGGCGGTCAGCGCGGTGAGCCGATTCGCCGCGGTCGCAAGCACGTAGAGCCCGTGCGGTGACCAGGCGCCGTCGGTGTAGTCACCGAGGCGGCGTCGCGACCCATCCGATCGCACTGCCCAAAGCCCGGAGTCGGCGTGAACCAGCAGCGTCCCGGAGCCGGGCAGAGCGGTTAGCGCCTCGTACTCGGGCTCGCCGTCGAATGCATCCCCGATCAGCTCCCCGACCGCGGCTCCGGCCGGGCTCAGCGACAGTGCAGCCAGTACGGCGACGCTCGCGAGAGCGGCGAGGGTGCGCCTCGGTGCGGGTAGGCGTCGCCGCGATGCTGGCTCGTGCAGCCCCGCCGCGGCGCGGCGGACCAGCGCGCCCGCGCGCTCCTCGGCGCCGGATTCATCGGGCGCTCGGATCGCCCGCAGCTTCCGTTCGATCTCGCTCTCGGGCCGACTCATGGTGCCCCCAGCGCGGCGCCGAGCGCGTCGAGGGCGCGGCGGAGTCGCGAGTTGACGGTCCCACGGGGGATCGCGAGGGTCTTCGAGATCTCGGCCGGCGTCAGCTCGAGCACGTAACGCATTGCGATCACCGTACGGTGCTCCGGGGAGAGGAGATCGAGCGCGTCGCGAAGGCCTTCCGCGCGCGGATCCTCAGGCGGCGCCTCGGGATCGCCGCCTGAGCGCGACTCGACATCGGCCACCAGCTCGGCTCGGATCCGTCTGGCGCGAGTCCAGTCGATCGACCGGTTCGAGACGATCCGGTGCAGCCACGGACCGAACGGCCGCGAGTGGTCGAACCGCTCCAGCGCGTGGAGCGCCGCGAGGAACGACTCCTGGGCGATGTCCTCGGCGGCCGCGGCGTCGGAGGTGATCATCCAGGCGGCTCGATAGGCGCGGCGCCAGTAGCGTCGAAAGAGTTCCTCGATCGCCTCGGGCGAGCCGTTCTGGGCCCGCGCTATCAGGCGCCGCTCGGAGGTCGTCGCGCCCGCCGGGGTCGGGCCCGCTGGGCCGGGGTCGATTCGGGTCAGTTGCGGGCCGAGCGGCGCCAGCGCGGTGAGCGGGGCGGGCATCAGTACGAACTCGGAAACGAGCATCACCTGGGGTACGGGTGCGATGCCCAAAGAGGTCCGCCCGGCGGCCCGATTCGGGGTGCCACGGACCTCGCGTGCCGCCACGGCCGTATCTAAATCAGGCAGACGTCCACTACCCCGGAGAATCATCGTGAACGACATCTCGCGCCGACACTACGCAATCGCGATCGGGCTCGCCGCGATCGCCTCGCTGGGCCTTCTGCTCTTGCCGCCCACGGAGGCGAGCGGGGGCGGCGGGCAGATTCCGATCAGCGCGAACAGGGGCTCGGTCGAATTGCCGGACGGATCTCGGATCTTTGCGATCACGACCGGCCGTGGCACCGCCGTGCTTCGAATCAGCGCCAACGGTACGGTGATCGAGCGTCGTGATTACCGCGGGCGGCTCGCGCTCCCGGGGGTGACGATGCGGGGACCGCCCGGCGGGGCGTCGGCTGACGGGTCGAGTGTCGTGCTCGCGGTCGGCCCAACGTTGCCGTATCCGCGAGCCCGCAGCGAGTTCCTCGTTTTCAATCCGGATCGGTTGAGGGTTAGGTCGCGGGTCGAGCTCGAGGGGGGATTTGGGTTCGACGCAATCTCGCCGGACGGGGGGACGCTGTTCCTGGTCGAATACCTAAACAGAAACGACCCGGGCAAATACAGAGTGCGCTCGTACGACCTCGCGACCGGTCGGCTCGATCCAAGGCTGGTTGTCGACTCATCGACGGTTGATCTGACGATGCGCGGCTTCCCGTGGGACCGGGTGACGAGCCCGGACGGGCGCTGGGAGTACACCGCCTACGACGGCGGCGGCGGGACGCCGTTCCTGCACGCCCTCGACCTCGAGGCCAAGCGCGCCTACTGCGTCGCACTCGCGTCGGTGCCGCCGGGCCAGGGGGCGACGATGTCGCTTGAGATCGACGAGGCGGGTGAGGAGATCACCGTGAGCACCCCAAAGTTCGGCGAGACCGCGCGGGTCGCGACCGACGGTTTCGAGGTGGTCGATCTGCGGGCCGGGGAGGCATCGGCGCCGACGTCCGGCTCCGGGGTCTCGCCGTTTGCCGCCGTGCTCGCGGCGCTGGCGGTGGTTGGCATTCTCGGTGCCGCCCGGATCGGCTTTCGCCGCCTGGCGCCGGCCGAGTGATCCGCAGCAGGGTCGCGTCGCCCAGGCGTCGGCCGGCTAGCCAGCCGTGCTGCTCAGGCGGTCGGCGATTTGCGCGAGCAGCGCGGCCCTTTCGGCTGCGCCGGGCCGGTCCGCCTCGGGTCCGGTGAGTCGAGCGATCGCGCTCCCGAGCTCTTCGACGATCAGTAGTCGCTCGGACTGGGCGAGCGAGAACAGCGAGGTTTCAGGATCGACCGATCCGACCGGCCGGGGCAATGATTCGACTCGCGATTGGACCGATCCGTGCGAGGGCTGCACTGATTCGACCGGGTCGCTCGCGACCGGCCCGGCCGGGCCGTCCCGATCCGGCTCGAGCCGTCGGATCAGCGGGATTAGGATCGATCCGAGGCCAACCAAGATCGCGAGAATCGCAATGAACTGTTCGGCTCCCTCGCTTTGCTGCTCGCTGTGGACCGCGATGAGGGCCATCAACCCGAGCAGCGCTCCCGCGGCGATCGTCCCGACCGTCACGTTGGTAACCGCGTCGCCGTCGCGGTCGCGGCGGGCGGTCTTGAGCAGCGCCGCGTGGTCGCAGGTCAGAGCCACAATCACGAAGGACCACAGCAGGTCCCAGTGTTCGTAGTCGTCGTTCCAGATCGCAGCGATACTCGCCAGCAGGGCGAGCCCGCAAGCGGCCGCCCCGACGGCGCCGACGAGAATCCAGTGGTCGGCGGACCGACGCTCGATCAGGAGCAGGCTTGGCGCTGCAAGGACGCCGCTGAGCGAGAACGCTAGCCCGCTGCCGGCCAGTCGTGACTCGGTTTCGCCGAGTTCGCCCTGCAATATCGCCGCGATCCCCACCGCGGCAGCGAGGGAAAAAGCCCCGATCGCCCCGCGGATCAAGCCGCGACGGAACTCCGCAATGGCGGTTGATGCGCTGCTTTGGGTGGTTTCCACCGGCGTTAGCCTAGCCTGACCTGCCCAAACGCGTTGCGGAGGGTAGCGCCGGTTCGCGCCCCCTCGACCTCGGCCCTGCCGCCAATCACCACGGTTGGCAGATCGAGTCCGGCGAGCCGCTTGAGCCGCGACCGGGCGCTGGTTAGGCGTGGAGTTGGCGCGCGGCCCCGGCGGGATTGCGGCCCCGGTCCCAGGCCGAAGTGCCAGCTCGCGAATCCGCGCCGGATCGGGCGAGGAAACCGGGTGAGCCGATCACTCCCATCACGTCGGCGATCGCCTCGGCGTACCCCTCGCGCTTGGGTCAGCGGCGCCTTGGCGGCGGACGGCTTTGGCAACGCGAATCGGCGCCCGCTGGCGTCGTCATGATCAGCCCGAGCGAGCTGACCCGGTCGCGGTGATCGAGCCCGAGAAGTTGGGCGATCATCCCACCCATCGGGGCGCCGACGACGTGGGCCCGCTCGATCGCGAGGTGCTCAAGCAGACCGACCGCGTCGGCTGCGATCCGCGAACTCCGCGGGACCTCGCCTGCCTCCCCGGTCGTATCTAGATCAGGCAGATGTCCGCTACCCGGAGGATCACCGTGAAGAACACCGCACCCCGACACTACGCAATCGCCGTCGCTATCGCGGCGATAGCCTCGCTGGGCTGCCTACTCTTGTCGCCGGGAGCGGCGAGCGGGGATGGAGCACCGGTTCCAATCGGTTCGAGCCAGGGATCGGTCGAGTTGCCGGATGGATCGAGGATCTTTGCGATCGAAGCCGGCCATGGGACCGCAATCCTCCGGATCACTGCGGGCGGTTCGGTGGCCGCGCGCAGTGAGCGCTCCAAGAGGCTCGTGCTCCCGGGCGTGTCGCTCCAGGGCCCGCCCGGAGGGGCGTCGGCTGACGGGTCAACCGTCGTACTTACCGTCGCTGGAGCGCTGCCGTACTTGGTGGCGCGCAGCGAGGTTGTCGTCTTTGATGCCGACAGCTTGAGGGTTCGCTCGCGGGTCGAACTCGAGGGGGGATGGGGGTTCGATGCGATCTCGCCGGACGGGGGAACCCTGTTCTTGGTCGAATACCTGAACCGGAGCGACCCGACGGAGTACCGGGTGCGCGCCTACGACCTCGCCACCGACCGATTCGACCCGGAGCCGATCGTCGATTCATCGACAGTTGACTTGACGATGCGCGGCGCGCCGCAGGATCGGGTAACCAGCCCGGACGGGCGCTGGGAGTACACCGCCTACGACGGCGCCGGCGGGACGCCGTTCCTGCACGCGCTCGACCTCGAAGCACAGCGCGCCTACTGCGTCGGGCTAGAGGCGGTACCGTCGCGCCAGGGAACCGGAATGTCGCTTGAGATCGACCAGGCGGGCGAGGCGATCACCGTCAGCACGTGGAAGTTCGGCGAGACCGCGCGAGTCGCGACTGACGGGTTCGAGGTCACCGATCTGCGCTCCGAGGAAGGGTCGGCTCCAACCGCCGATTCCGGGGTTTCGCCGCTCGCAGTGGTGCTGGTCGCGCTCGCGGTGGTCGCGCTCCTCGGCGCCGCCCGGATTGGCTTCCGCCGCCTGGTGCCAGCCGGGTGATCTGAGGGATTTCCGGCACCCGAGAAACCCGGTCGCACCGACGCGGCGGGTCGACGCAAGCGACCGTGGGCGGCCGGATCGGGGCGGCCCAACCGCCGGTCAAATCAACCATCGATCCGGCCCTTGCGGCAAGTCTTCCCGTAACTGCCTGGTGCGCTGGCGGAGTCGGGTCCCGACGCGATCTTCGCGGCGGCGCCGGGACCGCACGGGTGCCATCAGCGGACGCTCGCCAAGCGGCTTTGGGGCTTGCTGTCGGCCGACACGCCGCACATGGCCGATCGCGGTTTTACGGCTTCGAGTGCTTCAAAAGTGCTTGCCAGCCAAGGCGGCGCGTAACAGACGTGCACCAGCCGCCGAGCTTGCCGAGTTCTCATCGCAACGCTGGGAGCCGGCGCATGATGCACGACGGCCGACCTTGTTCCGCACCGATGGTCGTTCGTCGCGGCCTCAGCGCCGCCCGCCGCTGGACCCGCACCCAGCCGGGTCTTCCCCCCACTGCCTTGAACCTCGATCCACCGATCCGGACGGCGGATCCCCGCGCCATCCCGGCGCTGGAAGCCAATTTGCGACCACCCACGGGGCACCACCCCGCGGGTGTCCGCAAATCGACCCCCAGCTTGGCCTGGCACGCGGATTCACTCGACCGGCTCGGTGGATCGAGGCTGAACTTGAACGCGCCCGTGAGCGGGCATTCGCCGAGATCCTCGCCGAACCGCTGCCGCTGCGCCGATCGCGCTCCAACCCGCGCGTCATCAAGCGGAAGATGGGCAATTGGCCGGTCAAGCGACCCGAGCACCGCGACTGGCTCCAGCCGGTCCGGCCGACGGCGGATACGACCGCGATATCCGCCTACCGGGTCACGGATTGTTCGACTCGGGTCGGGTCGCGTTGTCGATCAGGGCGGCGCCGATTCGCTCAAATAGCGCCGACGGCAGGTCGTGGGCCATTCCCTCGATCAGCTCGAGCCGGGCCGCCGGGATCGCCGCGGCGAGGGCGCGACCGGCCCGGGGCAGGACGAGCGGATCGGCGTCGCCGTGAATCACCACGGTCGGCAGGTCGAGCCCGGCGAGCCGCTTGAGCCGCGACGGGGCGCTGGTTACAGCGTGGAGTTGGCGGGCGGCGCCGGCGGGATTTCGACCCCGGTCCCAGGCTCGAAGCGCCAGCTCGCGAACCCGCGCCGGATCGGGCGGGAAACCGGGTGAGCCGATCACTCCCATCACCGCGGCGACCGCCTCGGCGTATCCCTCGCGCTTGGTCGGCAGTGGGGTCAGGAGCATCTTGACCGCGGAGGGCTTTGGCAACGCGAATCGGCGCCCGCCCGGGGTCGTCATGATCAGCCCGAGCGAGCTGACCCGGTCGCGGTGATCGAGCCCGAGAAGTTGGGCGATCATCCCGCCCATCGAGGCGCCGACGACATGGGCGCGCTCGATCCCGAGGTGGTCGA
>JAHEXU010000044.1:7091-21669 GCA_023251975.1 bacterium
CCGCTCAACATCTCAAGCCGTCCCGGTGGCGGACCACCGAGGTTGGTCGAACGACCGACATCGCGGTTGTCGAATCGAATCACCCGGTATCCGGCGGCCCCGAGCAGGGCGCAGAATTCGGGGTCCCAGTGGATTAGTTGGGTGGCCAGACCCATGATCAAAAGCAGCGGCTCGCCGCCCGGCTCGCCGAGTTCGTCGTAACAGAGCTCGACCTCGCCGAGCGGGGCAAACTGCTCGGTGGCGCTCATCGCTCGGCTCGCTCGACCGTCACGCGGGCGTTGTAGTCGGGGATGTCGGACTCCGGCGAGCGGACTCCCGAGGCGATCAGGACGTTGCCTTCGGGCCAATGCACCTGGGCGTTGCCGGGGGCGATCGGGGCGGCGAAGGCGCGGCAGCGCAGCTCGCCGACCGCCGAGCGAACGATCACCTCGGTGCCGCTCACAAGCGAGAGCCGGGCGAGGTCCGCGGGGCTGATCAAAAGCGCGTCGCGAGAGGCGCCGGTGATCGCATCCTTTTGCTCTTGCACCATCGAGTTGAACTGCTTGCCGCGCCGGGTCGCCAGGGCGAGGCGGCCGTCGTCGGAGGCGGCGGGCGCGACGGCGACGAGGCTGAAATGGGCGCGACCGTCGGCGGTCGGGAAGCGCTCCCCCTCGCACAGCCGGCGGCCGCCGTACTGGAATGAGTCGCCGCCGTCGCGAAGCGCTGCGATGCCGCGGTAGGCCGGGATCACCCGTTCGATCTCGGCCCGGATCGCGGCGGTGCCCTCGAAGCGAAGCGCCTCGGCGCGGGCCGGATTCGCCCGCCCGGCGATCTCGCTCAGGACCTGCCACTCGGGGCGCGCCGCGGCGACTCGGGGGCCGCGAACCTCAGGGCTGAGGATGACCCGCCGCTCGGTCGAGGTCTGGGTGACGC
Source organism: bacterium (assembly GCA_023251975.1). Taxonomy (GTDB): domain Bacteria; phylum Actinomycetota; class Thermoleophilia; order Solirubrobacterales; family 70-9; genus JAHEXU01. Next base: position 8,004 of record JAHEXU010000044.1, read on the forward strand.
CGCCGGGAACCTCATACCGTGTCGTCGCGGGCAACAGCAAAACCTCCGCGTCGGGGCCGGGGGCTACCAGCATCTGTGAACTCGCGACCAGGTCCATATGGACCCGCAGCGGCACCCGGGTAAGCGCCGCCCGGACCCGATCGGGTTCGGGTAGGACCTCCAAAAAGTTGCCGCCGACCGAGAACAGCAGGTCGAGTTCGCCTCGCCCCGCCGCCTCGAGCATCTGCGGAGCGGTCAGGCCGGGCGTCGAGGGAACCTCGAATCCCCATTGCTCGCCGAGCGCCGCCGCCGAATCGGGCGCGATCTCGACCCCGCCCGGGAAGCTGGTCGCATAACAGCCCATCTCGGCGCCGCCCTGGACTCCGGAGTGGCCTCGGATCGGCATCAGCCCGCAGCCCTCGCGCCCGACGAACCCCCGCGCCAGCGCCAGGTTGATTAGCGCTCGCACCCCGTCCTCGCCAAAGCTGTGCTGGGTCACGCCCATGCTCCAGACGAAGACCGCCCGCTTGGCCTCACCAACCAGCCGCGCCAGCTCGCCGATCCGTTCGCGGCTCGCCCCGGCGACCGCCTCGATCTGTGGCCACCCCGTCGCGGCAAGCGCGGCGCACAGCTCCTCCCAGCCGACGGTCCGCTCGGCGACAAAGCGTTCGTCCTGCCAACCCTGCTCGATCAGATACTTCAGCGCCCCCGACAAGAAGGCGATGTCACCGCCGATGTTGACGGCGAAGTGCTCGTCGACCAGCTTGGTCCCAAACAGCGCGCTCTCGGGCTTCGAGGGAATCCAGTAGCGGTCCATCCCGGGCTCGCGCAGCGGGTTCAGCGATGCGACCCGGGTCCCGGCCTTTTTTGCCTGGTGGAGGTACTTGGTCGCGACCGGCTGGTTGGTGGCGACGTTTGAGCCGACGAAGACGACCAGGTCGGTCCCGATCCAGTCGGCATACGAACAGCTCGAGGCGCCGATCCCGAGCGCATCCTTGAGCGCGAAGGTACTCGGCGAGTGGCAGATCCGGGCGGCGTTGTCGATCGAGTTGGTGCCGAGGGCGCGGACTGACTTCTGCGCGACGTAGTAGTTCTCGTTGCACATCCCCCGCGAGGTGAGAAAGAAACCGAGCCGATCGGGCCTTGAGGCGCGGATTCGCTGTGCGACCAGGTCGAGCGCCTGCTCCCAGCCGATCGGGCTGAAACCGGGTTCGCCGTGGCGGCGCAGCAGCGGCTGCGGAAGTCGACCGAGCTTGCGCAGCTCGCCGCCACCGAGTTTCCGAAGCGCCGCCGCGTCGGCCAGCCGTTGCGGTTGCATCGCCTCGATCGTGTTGAGACGCAACAGCCGCAGCCGAATGTTGCAGAGGTGGATTCCCTCCAGCGTCCAGTCGCGCATCCCCCGGGTTCCGAGAGCGCAACCGTCGCACACGCCTTCGCTGAGGATCCGTCGGGCGTAGCCGAGGCGGCCACGATTTTCGCCGACCGCCCGAACCACCTCGGCGAAGTTGTTCGGGCGCTGCTCGCCGATCCCAAACGGCTTTAGGCTCGCCCAGTTCGAGGGTGTCGGCCCCCGCTTCGGTCGTCGCAGCGAATCGCTTTGGGGCGGCGTACCCATCGGCGGCTATCTTGGCAGGGGGGCGGAGTTTCGGCTTGGCCAGGTCGGAGCGCGACTGGGGGCGACACTAACCTTCGAGACGATGGATCCGCGGGCGCTGCGAACGATCGGGCTGCACGGCGGCGGCGAGGACGAGGTCGCGGTCGAGGAGCCGCTCGAGATTCGGGTTGGCGGCAAACCGGTCGCGGTGACGATGCGAACCCCCGGCGATGATGAGGATTTGGCGCTCGGGTTTTTGCACGGCGAGGGGCTGATCGACGAACCGCGGCGGGTCGGGGCAGCCGACGATCTCGCCGCCAACGCGGTCGAGGTCGAAGGTCCGCCGTTGCGGCCGCCAGCCGAACGGAGCTTTTACGCCACCTCGAGCTGCGGCGTCTGCGGAAAGGGCGCGATCGAACAGTTGGCGGTGATCTCGATTCCCCCGCAGCCAGGCCCGTTTGTCAGCGCCGAACTGCTCGCCGCGCTGCCCGAGCGGCTCGTCCAGCCCGGCTTCGAGCGCTCCGGAGGCCTCCACGCGACCGGCCTGTTCGACGCCCGCGGCGAGTTGATCATCTGTCGCGAGGATGTCGGCCGCCACAACGCGATGGACAAGGTGATCGGCTGGGCGCTGCGATCGAACCGACTGCCGCTGCACCAACAGATCCTCTGCGTCAGCGGTCGGCTGTCGTTTGAGCTGGTGCAAAAGGCGGCGGTTGCCGGGGCGCCGATCGTGGTTGGGGTCGGCGCCGCCAGCTCGCTCGCAATCTCAAGTGCCGCTGAGCGCGGGATCACCCTGGCGGGTTTTGCTCGGGCGGGCTCGCTCCGCCTTTACTGCGGGGCCGAGCGGGTTCGGGGCGGGCCTGCCTAGCGCGGGCTCTGCCCGGCAGCCGGGGCGGGTTCAGCCGTTAGGTCAGGCGACCCGGGCACGCCCTCGTCCTCCCAGTCGGCTGCGCTGCCGAGCGCCGCCGACTTGACGACCTTGATCGAGAGCATCGCGCACTTCATCCGGGTCGCCGAGATCTCGATCCCGAGCAGCTCGAGAACCTTCTGCTTGTCCATCCGCAAAAGCTCCTGACGGGTCCGGCCGACCAGCTCGTCGCTCAGCAACGACATCGCCGCCGTCGAGATCGCGCAGCCCTGGCCCTCGAAGGAGACCTCGCTGACTCGTTGGTCCGCTCCCAGCTTGAGGAAGACGTGTTGCTCGTCGCCGCAAAACGGGTTGGTGTCCTCGTAGTCGAGGTCGTACTCCGTGAGCCGCCCGAAGTTGTGGGGGCGCTTGTAGTGCTCGAGGATCTGGTCGCGATAAAGCTCGTCCATCAGCCCTGTCCAAACGGCGTCCCAGGATCGGCGAAGAAGAAGAACCAGACCAAGAAGGCAATCAGGTCGACAACGACGGCGACGATGATCACCAGCTCGAGTGGGTGGGTGGTCGAGACCGAGGTCGAGCGCCGACCCTCGGTCATCCCGCGCATCCAGTCAACCCGGGCTGAACCGCTGCTTTCGCGGCGATTTTGGCGGGCGATGAACCAGCTGAAGAGCGCCGCGATGATGATCAGCGACGAGACCAGGCCAGCGTGGACGATCGTTAGGGCCGCCCAGGACGGTCCGGTGCCGTCTTGGAATTGTGACCCGATCCAGATCCAAAGGACCGGCAGGCCGATCCCGACCAAGACCGCCAGGATCGTGATCCAAAAACGGGTCAGGAGGCGGCCAATCGCATCGAACGTCGATCTCAACAGGCTCATAGCCCAAATACCTTACGGGCTGTCGTCAGTCCGGTGAGCAGGCGGTCGATCTCGCCGCAGGTCGAGTAGATGCCGAAGCTGGCGCGAGTTGTCGCTGCGACCCCGAGGCGATCCATCAGCGGCTGCGCGCAGTGGTGGCCGGCTCGGACCGCGATCCCGTCGCGGTTCAGGATCTCGGCGATGTCGTGAGGGTGGATGCCGTCGATTTGAAACGAGATTGGGCCGATTCGCTCCGGCCCCGGCGGTGGTCCGAAAACCCGCAGCCAGGGCAGCTCGCCGAGGGCCTCGAGCGCGTAGGCGGTGAGCTCACGCTCGTGGTTGAGGACCGCCTCGGCGCCGACCCCGTGCAGCCAGCGCAGCGCCGCGGCGAGGCCGATCGCGGCCGCGATCGCCGGCGTCCCCGGCTCGAACCGGGCCGGCACGTCGGCGTAGCTCGACCCCTGTTTGGCGACCTTGCGGATCATCGAGCCGCCGCCCATGAATGGCCCCATCGCCGACAGCAGATCGAACCGGCCCCAGAGCGCTCCGATCCCGGTTGGCCCGTAGGCCTTGTGCCCGGTCAGGGCGTAGAAGTCGACCCCGAGTTCGGCGACATCGACCGCCAGCTTCGGTACCGCCTGGGCGCCGTCGACGCAGACCAGCGCCCCGGCGCGATGCGCCATCTCGACAACCTGGGCGATTGGGTTTTGAGTTCCGAGCACATTTGAGACGTGGGTCAGCGCGACCAGCTTCGGTCGGTTTTCGAGGGCGGCCTCGAGCTGCTCCAGGATCAGAGCCCCCTCGTCGTCGATCCCGACCCAGTCGATCGAGGCGTCGCGCCGCTCGGCCAACTGCTGCCACGGAACGATGTTGGAGTGATGCTCCATCTCGGTCAGGACGATCCGGTCGCCGCTGCCGATGTTGGCATCGCCCCAGGCTCGGGCGATCAGGTTGATCGCCTCGGTGGCGTTTCGAACGAAGATCAGCTCGCGGCGATCGGGGGCGCCGATGTGATCGGCGACGGTGGCGCGGGCACCCTCGTAGGCGGCGGTCGCCTCCTGCGAGAGGGTGTGCGAACCGCGGTGGACGTTGGCGTGGTGGCGCCGGTTGTAGCGGTCGACCGCTTCGATCGAGGCGAGCGCTTGCTGGGCGCTGGCGCCGGAGTCGAGGTAGGCGAGCGGGTGCCCCGAAACCTCCCGGGCAAGCGTCGGGAAGGCGGCGCGGATCCGCTCGATCGCAAGGCTCGGTGCGACTGCATCCATCGTTCAGGCTGCCGCGCCGGCCTCCTGCTTGATCCAGTCATAGCCCTTCGCCTCGAGCTCGCCGACCAGGTCGGCGCCGCCCTCCTTGACGATTCGCCCGTCGAACATGACGTGGACGAAGTCGGGCTTGACGTGGTCGAGGATCCGCTGGTAATGAGTGATAATGAGGACGCCCATCTCCGGTCCGGCGTAGCGGTTGACGCCTTCGGCGACGGTCCGCAGGGCGTCGATGTCAAGCCCCGAATCGGTCTCGTCGAGCACCGCCATCTCGGGCCTCAGGAGGCCGAGTTGCAACATCTCCATCCGCTTTTTCTCGCCGCCCGAGAAGCCGTCGTTGAGATAGCGACTTGAGAACTCGCGCGGCACCTCGGCCAGGTCCATCGCCTCGCGGGCCAGCTTCGCGAAGTCCTTGATCTTGATCTCGTCCTGACCGCGCGATTCGCGGTGTGAGTTGATGATCGTTCGCAGGTACTTGGCGACGGTGACGCCGGGGATTGCAACCGGGTACTGGAACGCCATGAAAAGACCCGCTCGGGAGCGCTCGTCGGGCGATGCCTCGGTCATGTCCTCGCCCTTGAAGACGATTTCTCCCTCGGTCACCTCGAGCGCCGGGTGGCCCATGATCGTGTTTGCCAGGGTCGACTTGCCGGAGCCGTTCGGCCCCATCAGCGCGTGCACCTCGCCCTTGCTGACCGACAGATTTAGTCCCCTCAGGATCTGCTTGCCCTCGACGCTGACGTGGAGGTTTCGAATCTCGAGATCGGCCATGTTTTTCGTTCGCTTTCGTTTCTTGTTTGTCGTTTGAAGGTTGGCCTGCCGCGGCGGGCTCATCTGGCGACCGCGGTTTTTAGCGGCCGACGCTCGCCTCGCTCGGCGAACTCGACCAGTTCGGCGAGGGTGGTGCCGGCGAGGGCACGGGTGATGCCGCCCTGGACCCGGGTCCACAGAAGTTTGGTTGCACAGGCTCGATCGGCGTCGTGTTCGTGCGAGCACAGGACCCGTCCTTGGCCGTTTTGCTCGAAGCAATCCATCGGTGTGATCGGCCCCTCGAGCGACTCGACGACCTGCTGCATCGTGATCTCCCCGCTCGGTCGCCCGAGCCGGTAGCCACCGTGGGCGCCGCGGGTCGAGCTGACCAGCCCGGCCTCGCGCAGCTTTGCGACCAGGTGTTCGAGGTAGGAGAGCGGCAACGCCTCGGCCTCGGCGAGCGAGGCCAGCGCAACCGGGCCGCCACCGTCATCGGCGCGGCCGAGCGCGACCATCAGGCGGATCCCATACTCGGCTTTGGTTGAGAACAGCACGGTCGGCTAAATCCTAGCGGCCCGGTCGGATTTCCCCGGGATCGACCGGTCGCGGGCCCTTCCGGGGAACTAGCCGGCCAGAAAGCTGCTGATCAGCGGGTTGACTCGGTCGGGGTCTTCAAGGTGGAGGAAGTGTCCGACCCCGGGCAGAACGCTGTGTTGGTTCGGGGTCGGGGCTGCGGCAATCGCGGCGCGAGCCAGATCGGCCCCGAGACAGCCATCACGCTCGCCGTGCAGGTAAAGCCACGGCATCGTCGGCGGCCGGGTCCAGCCGCGCTGCCCGGCCCATCGCCGCGGCTGCTGGAACCAGGGCTGCAAAAAGGCCCGGTAGTAGCGCAGGACCGCGGTCCGTCGGGCCGGGGTGTTGACCGAGCGCCAAAAATTCTCCAGGTCTTCGGTCGCGTCGTAGCCGGGCGACCAGTCGCGCCACAGCTTCGGGACGACCCAGTCAAGTGAGCGCTCCGCCACCCCGGGGATTTGTTGGAAAAAGATGTACCAGCTGCGGCGCAGCTGGGCGGCCAGGAGGCCCGGGTTCCGGAGCAGCCAACTCGACCACAGAAGTGGTGCGAGCTGCGGCACCGCCAAGGTTACGATCCGATCGATCACCTCGGGTTTGATTGCGGCGGCGGTCGCCGCGGCGATTGCTCCCCAATCGTGCCCGACCAACCCGATCGGGCGGCCGCCGCCAAGCCGTTCGGCGATCGCGAGCGCGTCCTCGGCCAGGGTGGCGATTTGGTAGCACCCATCGGGGGCGCCGCCGCTCGGCCCGTAGCCTCGCATGAACGGCGCCACCACCTGTCGGCCCTCGGCGGCAAGGGCCGGACCGAGGTGCCGCCAGGTCCAGGCGGTGTCGGGGTAGCCGTGCAAGAGCAGCGTCAGCGGGGCATTCGGCGACCCGAATCGCAGCGCCGAGATCCGCACGTCCGCCAGCTCGATCTCGATCGTCGTGCTCACCGGGCAACCATAGCCCGGATCCACGAAGCGCCCGGCTGGTCCAGCGTCCGGCTGGCCCGGCCGTAGCTCGGGTCTGGCGGAAGCAGGGCGGCTCGAGCAGGAGAGCGGATCGAGAAAAAAAGTCGCTCGTGCTTCGCACTTCGCGTCTGGGACCGGATCGACCAACCAGATCGTCTGCAGGACCATCGCGGTCGCGAATCCGATCAGGATCGGGGCGGTGTGGTCGTTTCTCGGTCGAGCGGGCAAAAACCGCGCTCGGCCGGGCGGGCGCGGGCAATTCCGCCCATCCGGCCCGACCGAGCGCCGCATTGGGGGCTCGACAGCGGTCCCCGCAGCGACGCTCGCCGGCCCCGGTGGGGGCGGGGCAGGTCGTTACCCGTCTAGAACGGTGTGCCGGCCGGTGGCCGGAAGAGGATCGCGGTCCCGTCACTCAGTGTCGCGGTGTTGAACGACCACTGCAGCGCGTCGGTCCCGGCGGTGTTCTCGATCCCGACGGTCGCCGAGTCACCCCGTTCGCGAGAGCTGTTGAGGCCGCGGTACTGCAGTTGGACTCGGCCCGCCTCGTGCAGGATCACCTCGATGTCGAAGCGGTCCGAGCCGGAAAACGGCACAATGTTGCGCCACTCGATCACGAACCGTCGGTTCGGCGCGGACCCGACAACCCGGGTGTAGATCGCCGCCGATGCGTCGACGTTGAGGTCGTCCCAGAGCGGGTAGATCGCCGCGTTCGGTGCGGTGGCGCTCGGAATCGACCCGTTGGTATAGGCCGCGCTTGCCGCCGTGAACGAGAGCAGCCCGTTGGTCCCGACGTAGACGCTCGAATAACCGTTGCCGTAGTGCGAGAACGTGAACGGAAGCGCGACCGCGGCCGATGCGTCGTCGCCGGAAAGCGCCACCAGGTTGGTTCCGGCGATCCAGGCGCTCGGAATTGTCTCGCAGAAGTGGCCGTATGCGTCGGTGGTGCGGTGCATCACGTAGTTGTAGGTCTCGTCTCCGTTGACGGCCCGGACCAGATCGATCGGTACCAGACAGCGGTCCTTCGAGATCTTGAACTCGTGATTGCCCTCCGGCACATTCGCGATCGAGTAGTTGCCGCCGGCGTCGGTTGTTGCCGACAGCGGGGTCCCGACGATTTCCACCGTCGCGCCCTGAACCGGCTGGGCCTGGGCGACCACCCGACCGTGAACGGTGTGGGTGGGGAGCGGCCGCAACTTCAGGTTGAGCGTCGTGGTGCCGCCGTTGACAACGTTTGCCGAAGCGGTGCGGGTCTGGAATCCGAACTTCGAGAAGACGACCGAGTTGCCGCCGATCGGCAGGTGCTCGATCCGGTAGCGACCGGTTGCACCGGTCATCGAGACGTGGCTACCGACAGCGGCCCGAGCACCCTGAAGGAGGGCGTTGGTGTCCTGGTTGCGAACGATTCCGGCGACCGCCCCGGTCGGGCCGATCGGGGCGGCATTGGCCGCGGCGAGGACATCGAGGCGACCTTCGCCGAAGACGTTGTTGTCGTCGGCGGTGCCGCCACAGTTCAGATTGCTGCTGTCAATCGCGGTGTTCTCGAACAGGGTGCGAGTCGCGTTGACATTTCCGATCAGGCTCGGTGCGGCCGACCACAGCAGGGCAACCGCGCCGCTCATGTGCGGCGCTGCCATCGAGGTGCCGCTGAGCAGGCCGTATCCGCCGCCCGGCAGGCTCGAGCGGACATCGACGCCAGGCGCCGAAATGCTGGGACGGATCGAGGCGCTCTCGCCCGGCCCTCGCGAGGAGAAGCTCGCGATCGTATTCGAGATGTCGTAGGCGCCGACTCCCCAGGCTTCGATGTTGTCGGCCGGCGACCCGGTCGTATCGCATCCCGGTCCTTCGTTGCCGTTCGAGAAGACTCCGAACTGCCCGGCTGCGGCCCAGGCGGTCAAGGTCGAGCGGTACCACGGGTCGACCACGCTGTCGTTGCCGGCTCCCCATGAGTTGTTGATTACCTGGGGGCGCTTTGACGGATCGGCGGCGCCGCCATTGAGGTTGGTCGGGGCGAGCATGAACTGGCCCGATGAGAGCAGCGAAGCGCTCGAACAGCTTCCGCCTTCACAGCCCTTGGCCGCGATCCAGGTGGCGCCGGGGGCAACCCCGATGTGGTTGGCGGCGCCGTCGTCACCGACCATCGTCCCGGTCGTGTGGGTCCCGTGGCCGTTGTTGTCGCACGGCGCGGCGCTGGGACAAACCGCTGCCGGATCCCACCAGCTGTAGTTGTGGTTGAAGGTGCCGCCGCCGAGGTTGCCCCGGTAGTGGCTGACCAGGGCAGGATGGGTGAACTCGGCGCCGGTGTCGATGCTGCCGACGACGATACCCTCGCCGTGCGCCCCGTAGGTCGACCAGACATCATCGGCGTTGATGTTTTGAATGCCCCACTCGACCGCCTCGGTGCCGACGTTCTTGTCGTCCTTGGCGGAGTCAACCGGCTCGATCAGCTCGTAGTCGCGGTCGGCTCGGATCGAGCGAACGCCGCTGATCGATCGGGCCAGCTCCAGGGTTGAGGCGTCGCCCGCCTCGACCAGGACCTGGTTGGCGATCCAGAAGTCTTGGTGCTCGACAGCCGCTGCGTCGAGCGCGTCACGAAGCCCGGCTTGACTCTTGGCGGCGGTCCGGGTCAGGCTGTCGTAAACAAACTGCCCGCGCTCGTCCCAGTTGGCGATCTCGTCGGCCCCCGACAGATCGGCCTTCGCGTTGAGCAGAACCCAGAAGTCACTGCTGCCGTGATTTTCGATCGCGGCGACAACTTTCGGCGCCACCGGTGGCAACTTCCCCGTCTCAGTCCCCGTCTCAGTCCCCGTCTCGGGCTCGGCTTTCGCGCCCGCTACCCAAACGACCGTCAGTGCAAGCCCGGTCAGCAGTGACAAAATCCAACGAATACGCATCCGTAAGCCCCTTCCCCTTAGGAGTTCGGAGAGGCAATCCCGGCCTCCCCAACCAGTAAGGCGAACATATCACCGCCGAGAAGTCGGTGGGAAAATATTTCCGAGCGCTCGTCGGGCGCTTTTTTGGCTCTACGGCTCGATCAGGCCGCGGCGAATTGCGTAGCGGACCAGTTCGACCCGATCTCGCATTCCGAGCTTCTTCATCGCGTTGGCGCGGTGATTTTCGACCGTTTTTTCGGATAGGCCGAGCATCTCGGCGATCTCTCGCGAGGTGTGGGCCTCAACGACCAACTTGACGATCTCCTCCTCGCGCGGGGTCAGACGTTCGTCGCGGTCGCGGTTCTCGTCGAGGACATCGCGGATCAGGGCGCGCTGCGCTTCCGGGGTTAAAAAGGGCTCGCCGCGTTCGATCGCCCGGATCGCTTCGATCAGGTCTTGGTCGGCGGCGCGTTTCAGGACGTATCCCGACGCGCCCGCCTTCAGGGCTTCGAACAGGTAGCGGTCCTCGTCGTGCATCGAGAGGATCAGGACGGCCGTTTCGGGCGCCTTTTCGCGGATCTCGCGGGTCGCCTCGAGCCCGCTCATCCCTGGCATCTTGACGTCGAGAATCGCCAGGTCGGGGCGCTCGGCGATCGCCATCGCGCAGGCCTCAACCCCGTCGGAGGCCTCGGCGATCACCCGCACGTCCGGCTGCTTTTCGAGCAGCATCTTGAGGCCCGATCGAACGATCCCGTGGTCGTCGGCGATCAGGATTCGCATTTGCCGGGTTGCGCTGCCGGCGCTCATATCGTCAGCCTGACCGTGGTGCCGCGCCGACTCGATGACTCAAGCGCCAGGCGTCCCCCCGCCAACAGTGCCCGCTCGCGCATCCCGCGGATCCCGTAGCCGTCGCCGCCGGAGTCGCTGACCCCGCAACCGTCGTCGCGGACGGTCAGCTCGACCCCGGGGTCGGTTCGCTGCAGTCGCACCTCAAGCTCTCTCGCGCGCGAATGCTGAACCGCGTTGGAGATTGCCTCCTGGGCAACTCGGTAGGTGACCAGGCTGACCTCGTCGGGCAGGTCGTCGAATCGACCCTGGGCCGAAAACCTCGCTGACATCGGCGACTGGCGGCGGACCTGCTCGACGTGTCCGGCCAGCGCAGCCTTCAGACCGAGGTCATCGAGGGTGGTCGGCCTCAGATGCCGCGACAGGGCCAGCAGCTCGTCCATCGCCTGGTTGGCGAGACCACGAATCTCGGCCAGCTCGCCCGCCAGCGCGGCCGGAGCTTCGGCCCGCGCCGCCTCGAGGCGAAGCAGTAGCCCGGTCAGCGACTGGTTGACCTCGTCGTGCAGGTCGCGGGCGATCCGAGTTCGCTCCTTTTCTTGCGCCTGCAGGGCGAGCGAGGCGGCGCGGCGGCGCTCCGCCTCAAGCCGCGACAGCATCCGCTTGAAGGCTTGTTCGAGCCGCTCCACCTCCTTCGGCACCCCAACCGATGGCTCGAGTAGCCCGCGCGCTCCCGGGCCCGTCAGGTCGGCCTGCTCCATCGCCAAAACGAGCCGCTCGAGCGGCCGAAATCGGCGTTCCAACATCGCCACGTTGACCAGCACGGTCAGCCCGATCGCGATCGTCAAGACCACCGCCGAGCGCAGGTTGTCGGGCAGGTTGACCTCGGGATTGGCGACCAGGCTGGTCGTCACCACCGCCAGCGTGATCAAGACCAGATTGGCGGCAAGCACCTGGGTGAGGAGGGTTCGGCGGCGCAACACGGACATTTGTCCTATCGGCCGAATTCGGCGGTCCCTTAGCGTCGCGGCCGATTATCGGATCGGCGTTGAGGCTCTTAATCCGCTCCCGAGCAGCCGCCGCCGCGCCAAACCCCCTCGCAGATAGTGCCCGGTCACCCTGCGGTCGCGGAGCTCACAGCGGTGCAGCGCCAATTCGGACCTGTTCCGATCGGCGTTTAGATGCCGTAAAGGTCATGTGAGACAATGGATGGCCGGGATTCGCTCCCGACCGAAAGACATCTGAAGGGATCAAACAGAAATGAAGACGACTCGATCATCCAACCTCTCGGCGGGTTTGCGCACCACCGCGCTGCTCGGAGGGTTGACCGGCCTGCTGGTCGTGATTGGCGGCGCGGTCGGCGGCGCTGCTGGCGCCCTTGGGTTCTTGATGATGGCGCTGGTGATGAACCTTGGCGTGTTCTGGTTCTCCGACAAGATCGCGCTGAAGATGAGCCGCGCCGAGCCGCTGGCCGAGTCTGACGCGCCGCAGATCTACGCGATGACCCGCCGCTTGGTCGAGAAGGCGCAGATTCCGATGCCGGACCTCTACGTGATCCCGCAGTCGCAGCCGAACGCTTTCGCGACCGGGCGCAACCCGCAGAACTCGTCGGTCGCGGTGACCGCCGGAATCGTCCAGCTGCTGTCGGAGTCGGAGCTCGAAGGAGTGATCGCCCACGAGCTGGCGCACATCAAAAACCGCGACACCCTGACTCAGGCGGTTGCGGCCTCGATCGGCGGTGCGATCACCTACATCGGCTACATGCTGATGTGGTTCGGGGGCGATGATGACTCACCGCTCGGGATGGTCGGGGGGCTCGCGCTGGCGCTGCTCGCCCCGATCGCGGCGACGATCATTCAGCTCGCGATCTCACGGCAGCGCGAGTACTCAGCCGACGCGACCGGTGCCGCGTTTTGCGGCAACCCCGAGAGCTTGGCGTCGGCGCTGTTGCGCCTCGAGCAGGGCGCCGAGGCGATCCCGATGCAGGTCAACCAGGCCACCGAGGCGATGTATATCGTCAAGCCGTTCTCCGGCGGCGGGATGGCGAGCCTGTTCTCGACCCACCCGCCGATTGAGGAGCGGGTTCGTCGGCTTCGCCAGATGCGCCCGACCCTGGCGTAGCGACGGACCCTGGCGTAGGGGCACACCCCCCTTACAGCTTGCGAATCTCCTCGCCGACCCGGGCGCTGCCGCCGCGCAGCACTCGGACGTGAAGGCCGCGCAGGCGTAGTTGCCGACCAACCGGCGAGTTGACCAGTTTCATCGCCTCAACACCGAAGCGGGCGACGAACTTGCCGCACCCGAGGTGCGGCAGCGCGGTCACCTCGAACAGGATCGAATCGCCCAGCTCGAGCTGGCTGCCGGTCGGTAGGTTGGCCTCGCTGAGGTCGAGGTCGACGTAGATCTGGTCGCCCGCCTCCGCCCAGCGCCGGTGGTCATTGCCCGCGATCAGCGCGATCGCCCGCGATCCGATCAGCGTTAGCTCGGCCTCCGGGTTCGGATCGCCCTGCGCCCAGCGATCGCCGACCAGGCCGCGACCCGGCTCGAAGTCGGCCTGCTCGACCAGTCGTCGGCGGCCCTCGTCCGGTCGCGCGACCAGCAGATCGATCGGTCCGGCGCTCGTCGGCGCCGCCCGGATCGCCGCCACCCCCGCGACCCGATCGTGCTCCGTAAGCTCCGCATCCATCGCCGCCAATCTTACCGTCCGAGGGCGGGCTGCTAGGCTGGCGGGAGCGAATAAACCCGAATCCTGATCGAGTATGAGGTAATTACGGATATGGCGAGTGGAGTAGAGCTGATCAAGCTTGCGAAGGAGGCGGTCGAGCAGATCGATCCGAGCGCGGCGAACGCCGAACTGGCGTCGAATCAAGCGGTCGATTTCGCCCCGCCGGCGTTGCTCGACGTGCGCGAGCAGCACGAGTTCGAGGAGCGCCACATCGCCGGCGCGATTCACGTCCCGCGCGGCCACCTCGAGTCGCGGATCGAGATGCTGGTCCCCGACAAGTCGCGCCGGGTCATTATCTACTGCAGCACCGGCATTCGCTCGGCGTTCGCGGCCCAGACGATGCTCGGTGAACTCGGCTACGCCGATGTCGCGTCGATGGCCGGTGGGATCACCCTGTGGAAGGACCGCGGCTATGAAACGGTGATCCCCCGTGCCCTCACCGCCGAGCAAAAGGAG
>JAHEXU010000045.1 GCA_023251975.1 bacterium
TTCCCGCTAGCGGGATCGACTACACCGAGCTTTTGGCGGCCCGCCACGAGGCCGAGCTGGGGCGGAAGATCTCCTACCGGGGGCTTGCGGGTGAGGCCAACGGGAATGGGAGCGACGGCGAGGCCGGTAGCGACGGGAGTACCGACCAAGCCGACACCGACGGGAGGGCGGCGCGATGAGCTTGGCTGAACTCGGGCCCTATTTCGGGCTCAAGGCCCGTCCGTTTCGCTCCGATCTGGCGCCGTCGGCGCTGGCTGGCTTCGGCGCTCACGCCGAGGCCAAGGCGCGGATCGCCTACCTGGTCGAGGAGGGGGCGCTGGGGCTGATTACCGGCGAGGTTGGATCGGGCAAGACGACGGCGGTGCGAGCGGCGGTGTCGGTGCTCGATCGCAGCCGTCACAGCGTCGTCTACCTGCCCAACCCCTCGATTGGGGTCCGCGGAATCTATGCCGAGATTGTCGCCCACCTCGGTGAGGAGCCGCGGTTTCACACCGCGGCGCTGATAGTCCAAACGCAGGAGCTTTTGGCGCGCGAGCGGAGCGAACGAAAGAAGCAGGTCGTTGTGATCGTTGACGAGGCGCACTTGCTCGGGCCGTCCCAGCTGGAGCAGCTGCGGCTTTTGACCAACGCCGAGATGGACTCCCAAGCGCCGTTTGCCGGGATCTTGGTCGGGCAGCCGCAGCTGCGCAGGCGGTTGCGGACCGGGACGTTTGCGGCGCTCGATCAGCGGATTGCGCTGCGCTACGAGCTTGGTGGGATGGATCTCGGTGAGTCGAGCGCGTATCTGGACACCACCTTCGGATCGCCGGACGGGAGGATCGGCTGTTCTCTGATGATGCGGCCGAGTTGCTGCACGAGCGATCGCGGGGGATGCCGCGCCAGATCAACAATCTCGCGACGCAGGCGCTGGTGGCGACCTATGCCCAGAACAAGTCGATCGTCGATGCGGCGGCGGCGCAGGCGGCGGTGGCGGAGGTGCTTGGGGAGTAGTTGTTGCGGATGTCGCGGATTGGCGCGAATTGGCGTTTGAAAAGCCCGGCCATTGGCCGGGCTTTTTGTTGGCCGCTGCGTCGTCACGATAGGTGGCGCCGCCGTGGTCAAGCCGGCTGGCGCTCTACACCCGGGAACGGACGATCACCGTTACCCGCGTGCTCCCTCGAGGGCGCGCCTACCGCGACTGAGCGTAAGCGTTCAGGGGCCGCCACCGCGTCGAGCCGAACTTGGGCTCAGGATGGGATCAGCGACGGCGTCGGCCCGGTGGTCGTCGGCGTCGGCCGTCTCCGGCCCAACGACCTGGTGTCGGCCTTGCTCCACGGCGGTGGCGGCGATCACCTCGCGCGTCGCGGCGACGAGTTCGCGTCCGCGGCGCCCGGGCCGACCTTAAACTAAAACTCTGAGATCTTGCGACCATCTGGCGGGCTGCGTGTCCCAAGGCACATCTGCTGTTGAAGGGGGTCGAGGAGGTGACAACCGACGTAGCGGCCGCTCCGGTAGCAGGTGAGCGCCGAAGCGCCCAGTCATATCACAGCCACTGCCGGCGGCCACGT
Source organism: bacterium (assembly GCA_023251975.1). Lineage (GTDB taxonomy): Bacteria > Actinomycetota > Thermoleophilia > Solirubrobacterales > 70-9 > JAHEXU01. The sequence continues at coordinate 1,548 of JAHEXU010000045.1, forward strand.
AGCCGCCAGGTGGTTTTGTCGTCGTGGACGACCGCGGCGTCGCAAACGGTCTCGACCAGCCGCCGCCAGGGTCCGCGAGCGCGCCGCTGATCCGCATGATCACCGCGTCGACGGCGCCGAGCGAGATCGGGTTCTGAAGCATCGCCGGGGTCGGCAATCTGGCGGCGGCGGGAGGGGGGCGATAGAGCGTCGCGATGCGCTTCGAGCGTCGGGCCGAACGTCGGTCCCGACACCCCTCGGGGAAGCTCGGCGAGCCGCGCCCTGCCGCAGCCCGGGCAGGCGAGCCGCAGAAGTCGCGAGAAAACGTGCTCCAGACGAAGTACCTCTTCCGTCGCCCCCTGCTCCGTCGGTGGCCCTTTGATCGACGCCGATCTCGTTCGCCGCGGCCGACGACGCGCCGTCACGGCAACTCACACCGCGACGACCTCGAGCAGCCCATCGAGGTCGCGGAAGGCGTCAGGATTACGGGTGAACACCGCTAGATCGAGCCTAAGGCGGTGGCCGCAATCATCAGGTCGAGGGCGCGGCGACTGCGGGCCTTTCGCCCTGGGGCTACCACTCCCGCGAAGATTCGTCCGTACGCGCGGGCCGCCGCGCCGTCGAAGGGGAGCGTCGAAAAGCGCGCCTCGACAAGCTGAAGCTGCTGCTGCCGACGGGCTCGTTCAACCGGGTCAGACGCGACGTGGGTGCCGGCCGCGAGTCGCCGAGCGTCACCGTCGTCACCGCGATCTCGACGGGCAGGCGCGTAACATCGAGTTGCCCGAGCCCGATAACCGCCGAGGTCTCAAGCACTCCCCGCAGCCACCGGGGATCAGCCATGCGGTGTTGGATCTTGGTCGACGAGCGCGTCGAGATCGCCCCGCAAGGCCACCGGGTCGATCGGCGGAAGCCTCCGGAACTCCTCGATGATGGCGCTTGCCGAGACGAACTGTCGGCGCCCGATTGGCGACAGCTCGCCGACCGGCACGCCGTTGCGGGTGACGACGAACGACTCGCCGCGATCAAGCGCCCGCATCACTTCACCGCTGCGATTGCGGAGGCCCCGCTGGGTGAGCCGAACTGACATATCGCCGAGAGTAGCACGAGTGCTACGGGGCCCGGTCTCGTTTCAACCCGGCGTGTGGAACGCGGGGCGGCTGCCGACTCGGCGGCTCAGCCTGGATCGATTGCGCCGGGCGGATGCGAGTGGACGAACGTGCAGAAACCCCGCTATGCGGTGGTGAACTACCTTCGATCGGCTCGATCGCCACTTTTCAGGTCGAGTCATGGGGTCGATTCAACCCGGGCCGCGATCCGAGGTTCTAGGAAGTGCCGAGGCCAAATCAGCTACGAGCGAAACGCGGTCGGGGACCCGCTAAAAATCACTGGCGCCCTCACCCGGTACGCGGATCGTCGTTTGGAAGCCCCGCCGCTGGCAGGGCCTTTCACCGGCTCGAATGTCGGCACGATTCGTGGCGCGACCGTGGTCAAGTTGGCTGGCGGCCAACGCCGGTCTCGGCAAGGCAACCAGCGGGCGGTCTAACTATGTGACCACGGCGCTGATCACGGTCGGTGCGGTCGGCGCTGTTGCAGTTGCCGCCGTGACCGCTACCGGCCAGCTCACCGCTTCGATCGCCCGACATGGCGGCGTCCTCGGGGCCGAGCAGACCGCCCTGAGCTCGGCTCGGATCCTCGGTGCGGTGTGGTTGGCGGCCGCGGCCTTGCTGATCGTCGGCCGTGCGGAGGGGGCGGCGGACGGCCAGCGGTTAGTTGAGCCGCGGAGCGGCGAAATCGAAGTGGGCGATCTGCAGGTAGTGATTGAACGACCAGCGGACGAAGGCGTCGCTCGCCATCACGTTTAGCGCCGGAGCGAGCAGTCGCGGCGGAACCCGAGGGATCAGCTTCTGAACCCGCAGCATCGACTCGAACTTCCAGCGGTGCGCGGCATTGAAGGCGCCATACTCGGCCAACCCCCTTGCCCGGTCCTTGTCGCCGGCCAGCACCGAACGGAGCTCGCGGCCAACCGCGATCCCGAAGTAAAAGGCGGTTCGAATCCCCTCCGCGGTCAGCGGCAGGCAGTGGCCCGCCGAGTCGCCGCAAAAGAAGATGCCGGCCTCGGTTCCCTCCCGGAGTCGGTGCGGAATCCAGTTGCCCTGGTAGCGCTCGGCGGGCAGATCGAGCCGCTCCGCCAGCTCGATGGTCGGCTGTTTGACGTGGTGGTAGGGGTCGAACGACCCGACCCCGACCCGCAATTCACCGTCCGCCGGGAAGCTCCAGCCGTACCCCGCCGGGACGATTTCGCGCTCTATCCAGATCTCGAGATCGCGGTTGTTGCCGTGCGGATGCACCTCGAGGCCGCGTGACATCGGCGCTGCCGGGGGCTGGAAGCCGCGACCAAGGATCCGTCGCCAGCCGAGCGCGTCAACCACCAACGGCGCGCTGACGACGCCGCGGTCGGTCTCGATCGAGATCGTTTCGCCGACTTCGATCCCTGTTCCCGGCGCCGGAATCGACCCGACGCGACCCTCGACCTTGGCGGTCTCAAACTGCGCTGCGCCCGGTTCGGCCTGCCCCCACAGGAGCCTGCACAGGGTGCGGTAGTCGAAGGTCGAAAACGACCAGGGAAGGCTCATCCGGACCGTCGTGTGCGGGGTATGGATCACCAGCTCCTCGAAGGTTTGGCGCATCGATTCAGCGAGGCCAAGCTGCTCGAGCCAGCCGGTCGGGGCGGCGCAGGCAGAGGTTTGGCGCTCGCCGATCTCGTAGCGATCGACCACCAAAACGCGCGCTCCGCTGCCGTTTAGTTCCCGCGCCACCGCCAGCCCGGCGAAGCTGGCGCCGCAGATGACGACATCAAAGTCACCCTGCAGGGGAGTTCGTTCGGCCCCTCTTTTGGTCGCTCGGCGCGGCACGAGTCGCGAGGTTAGCGGGCTCTCTATAGTTCCCGGGCCGTGGCGACCATGACCACATCCCCGCCGTCGGACGCGACCCCTGTCGAGGGGTCTGACGGGCTGCTACTGCTGGTTGACGGGCAGATCGTCCCGAACTACGAGATCACGATCAAGAGCTTTGACGAGGGCGATGTCGTCAGCGGCGAGATCGTCCGGATCGACAGGGACGAGGTGCTGGTCGACATCGGCTACAAGTCCGAGGGCGTCATCCCCAACCACGAACTCTCGATCCGTCGCTCGATCGACCCCAACGAGGAGGTCTCGCTCGGTGATTTGGTCGACGCGCTGGTCCTGACCAAGGAGGACCAGGAGGGTCGGCTGATCCTGTCGAAGAAGCGGGCTCGCTTCGAGAAGGCATGGCGGACGATCGAGGCCAACGCCGAGGCCGGCCAGCCGGTTGAGGGCCACGTCATCGAGGTCGTCAAGGGCGGCCTGATCCTCGACCTTGGGGTGCGCGGCTTCCTGCCCGCCTCGCTGGTCGACATTCGGCGCGTCCACAACCTTGAGGAGTTCCGCGGCCAGACGCTCGAATGCAAGGTGATCGAGCTCAACCGCAGTCGCAACAACGTCGTCCTGTCGCGCCGTGCCGTCTTGGAAGAGGAGCGCAAGGAGGCTCGCGAGGAGATCCTTGGGCGACTCGAGCCCGGCCAGGTGGTGGAGGGTGAGATCTCCAATATCGTCGAGTTCGGCGCCTTCGTCGATCTCGCCGGAATCGACGGGCTGATCCACATCTCCGAGCTTTCCTGGGGCCATGTCAATCATCCCTCCGAGGTCGTTGCGGTCGGCGATCCGGTCAAGGTCAAGGTGCTGGAGATAGACCGCGATCGCCAGCGGATCTCGCTTGGTCTCAAGCAGACCCAGGAAGATCCATGGCAGCAGGTGCTCGACAAGTACCGTCCCGGCGATTCACTGCGCGGCAAGGTCACGAAGGTGGTCGCGTTTGGCGCCTTCATCGAGATTGTCCCCGGGGTCGAGGGGTTGGTCCACATTTCGGAGTTGGCCGAACACCACGTCGAGAACCCGTCTGATGTTGTCGCGCCGGGCGATGAACAGCGGGTCAAGATTTTGGAGATCGACGAGGAGCGTCGTCGGATCTCGCTGTCGGTTAAACGCGCCGAAGGTGCGGCGCTGCCGTTGCGTGACGCGATCGAGGCCGCCCAGGCGGCCCAGGCTGCGCAACTCGCCGAGGCTGCGGCCGAGGCCGAGGCGCAACAGGGTGCGGCCGAGCCCGATCTGGGGCTGTCCGACGAGGTCTTCGCGGACGCCCCCGCAGCCGCGGACGACAGCACCCCCAGCTGAGCGCGACCGGTGGCGGCGCCACCCTGGATCGGTTTGACCGGCGGGATCGGCGCTGGCAAGTCGACGCTGCTTGAGGCGCTCGCCGAGCTGGGCGCGGCAACGATCTCGGCCGACGCGGTGGTCCACCGGTTGCTGGCTGGCGAGGAGATTCGCGACCTCATGGTGGAGCGCTGGGGTGAGCGGGTGCTGGGCGCCGATCGTGGCCTCGATCGGGCGGCGATGGCGGCAATCGTTTTCGCCGATCGCGACGAACTGGGTTGGATCGAGTCACAGCTTCACCCACGGGTCGGCGCCGCGATCGCGGCCTGGCGGGCGGCACTGCCGCCGGCAACCCGGCTCGCCGTCGTCGAGGTGCCGCTGTTGTTTGAAACCGGGGGAGAGGCGGCCTTTGATGCGGTGGTCGTGGTAGTCGCCGACGACGCGGTGCGGGCCGAGCGACGGCGCGATCGGGGCGGCACGTCGGCGCTGGAAGGCCGCGAAGACCGCCAGCTCAGCCAGGACGAAAAGGCCTCTCGAGCCGACTACGTGATCGACAACAGCGGCGATCGCGCCCGCCTTGGGATCGCCGCCGCCGACCTCTTTGCCACCCTTACCGAGTAGGCGATGGGTCGTGACCGCTCAACACCGTGGATTTCAGTCCTGATCTTCCTCGCCATCGCGGCGGCGGCGGTCTTTGCGCTGCGCGATTTCGTCCTGATCGACCCGTCAAGCCACGGCTTTGGCTTGCCGCTGCGCCACCAGGGTGTAATCCGCGCCGAGGTTTCCGATCCCGACATCGCGCACCTGGTGAGCGGCGATATTGAGCTGCCGGCGATCGACGCCGACCTGGTCGCGGCGGTGATCTTCCACGAGTCGAAGTTCATCGACCAGACCTCGTCGGCGGGGGCGCGGGGGCTGATGCAGATCACCCCCGAGACCGCCGACACGATCGAGAGCCTGTCCGGCGGTTCGACCTTCGAATTCGAGGATCTCGCCAACCCCGAACTCAATATCCGCTACGGCACCTATTACCTGCGCTATCTGCTGTCGCGCTATCAGGGGAACGTCGTCGCCACCCTGTCGGCCTACAACGCCGGGGAGGGCAATGCCGATAGCTGGGGTGGGGCAGCGATGGAGCAGTCCGACATCGAGTTCGCCGAGACTCGCAGTTACGTCGAGGGGATTTTGAAGACTCGGCGCGAGTACGCCGACGCCTACGCCGAGGAACTCGGGCTCACTCCTCGGTAGCGACGCTCGGCGCGGTTGCCCGCCAGACCCACAGCGCGAACAGGAGCTGGACCGGCAGGCGGGCATAGAGGGCGGCAGCCGGGACCTTCGAGAACTTCTCTGGGTGCTGGGCCATGTAGAGGTTGGCCGGGAAGACGGCGGCAAGGATCCCGAGGATCCAGCAGCGGGCGAACCGGGTGCGAGTCTTCGGCCAGACCACGGCGGCGCCGCCGACCACCTCGGCGACCCCACTCCACAAGACCAACTCGCGATGGGCCGGAAGATACGGCGGCATGATCGCCTCGTAGAACTTCGGGTTGACGAAGTGGTTGAGCCCGGCGCCGATCCAAAAGACGGCAAGTAGTCGTTGTGAGGTCGTCATCGCGGCGAAACTTTACGCCCTCGGGCTACCCTCAGGGGGAGCGATGGCTGCGCCCCTAGACACCGACCGGACCGAATTCCGGCTCAACTCCGGTTACACCCCGACCGCCGACCAGCCGGCGGCGATCGATTCGCTGAGCGCCGGACTTACCGCGGGCGAGCGCTACCTGACCCTGCTCGGCGCGACCGGAACCGGCAAGACCTTCACGATGGCGGCGACGATCGCGCGGCTGCAGCGGCCCGCCCTCGTGATCGCCCACAACAAAACCCTGGCGGCGCAGCTTTGTAACGAGTTCCGGGAGTTCTTTCCGGGGGCGGCGGTCGAGTACTTCGTCAGCTACTACGACTACTACCAGCCCGAGGCCTACGTCCCCGCCCAGGACCTCTACATCGAGAAGGACTCCTCGATCAATCAAGAGATCGATCGGCTCCGCCATGCCGCCACCTCGGCGCTGTTCGGGCGCCGCGACGTGATCATCGTCGCCTCGGTCTCCTGCATCTACGGGATCGGATCGCCGGAGCTTTATCGCGACCAGATGATCATGTTCAAGGTCGGCGAGTGGATCGACCGCGACGCGATCTTCCGCCAACTGGTCGCGATGCAGTACCAGCGCAACGACACCGCGCTGGTTCGCGGCAGCTTTCGGGCCAAGGGCGAGGTGCTCGAGATTTACCCCGCCTACGCCGATTGCTCGGCCTACCGGATGCAACTGTTCGGCGAGGAGATCGAGTCGATCAGCCACTTCGACCCCCTGACTGGGGAGCTGCTGGACCAGATCGGGCACGTCGCGATCTGGCCCGCCACCCATTACGTGACCAAGCAGGAGACGCTTGAACGCGGGGTGCTCGAGATTCGTGAGGAGATGGAGCGGCGCTGCGGCGAACTTGAGTCGTCGGGCCGCGAGTTGGAGGCGCATCGGCTCCGTCAGCGAACCCAATACGACCTTGAGATGCTCCGCGAACTCGGCTTTTGCAACGGGATCGAGAACTACTCGCGAATCCTCGACGGGCGGGCCGCCGGGACTCCACCGCACACCCTGATCGATTACTTCCCGAGCGACTTTCTCGTTTTCATCGACGAGTCGCATCAGACGGTGCCGCAGATCGGCGGGATGTATGAGGGCGATCGTTCCCGTAAAACGACCCTGGTCGAGCACGGATTCCGCCTCCCGAGCGCGATCGACAACCGCCCCCTGACCTTCGAGGAGTTCAGCGAACGGGTCAAGCAGGTGGTCTTGGTCTCAGCCACGCCGGGCCAATTCGAGCGCACCCATTCGGATCGGATCGTCGAGCAGATCGTCCGGCCGACCGGGATAGTCGACCCCGAGATCGACGTTCGCCCGACCAAGAACCAGATCGACGATCTGATCAACGAGGTGCGGATTCGCGCCGAGCGCTCCGAGCGGGTCCTGGTCACCACCCTGACCAAGAAGATGGCCGAGGATCTGACCGAGTACCTGCTCGAGCACGGCCATCGGGTCCGCTATTTGCACTCCGAGGTCGACACGATCGAGCGAATCCAGATCATTCGCGAACTCCGGCTCGGCTCCTACGATGTCCTGGTCGGAGTCAACCTGCTGCGTGAAGGACTCGATCTCCCCGAGGTCTCGCTGGTCGCGATCCTCGACGCCGACAAGGAGGGGTTCCTGCGCGGCGAGACCAGCCTGATCCAGACGATCGGCCGGGCCGCCCGTAATGCCAACGGCCGGGTCCTGATGTATGCCGATCGCGAGACCGCCGCGATGCGGGCCGCCTTCGAGGAGACCGATCGTCGCCGGGTGATCCAGCGCGCCTACAACGAGCAGCACGGGATCACCCCGCAGACCGTTCGCAAGGGTATCTCGGAAATCTCCGACTTCTTGGCGAAGGAGTCTCGCACCACCCCGGATCGTCGCCGCCGTACCGCCAAACACCGAAGTGGGACCGACGGCAAACCGATCGAGTCCGCCGCCGAGCTGGAGCGGGTGATCGTCGGCCTCGAGGAGGAGATGGTCGGCGCCGCCGAAGCGCTCCGCTTCGAGGAGGCGGCTCGAATCCGGGACGAGGTCAAGGAGCTGCGCCGCGATCTCGACGGGATGAATATCTAGCGGTCAAGCCGGATTCCGGGCGGTCAAGTTGGATTCCTGGGTGAAATCGGCCGAATTGGAATATCCGGGTTGACAGGGTCCGACGATTCCCCTACCTTGTCGCTTCGTTGGCACGGGCGCCAACTTCGAACCGGCGCATGAAGCGAACCTCACTCTCACTCCTGGCGGTCCTCTCGATCGTCCTCACCGGCTCCATCCTCGCCTCCACGGCGCAGGCCACGACGCTCCCTCCCGGCTTCCAAAAGACCAGCCCGCTCGGCGGCCTCACCCTGCCAACCGCGGTTGAGTTTGCGCCTGACGGCCGGATCTACGTTGCCGAGAAGAGCGGCATCGTCAAGGTGTTCGACGGGCTCGATGACCCGACCGCGAGTACCTTTATCGACCTTCGGACCGATGTCCACAACATGATCGATCGGGGGCTTTTGGGCCTCGCGATCGATCCCGACTTCACCCACTCCCCCTACATCTATCTGTCCTACGCCCGTGACGCGGCGATCGGCGGGACCTCGCCTCGCTGGGGGGTACCCGGCGGCACCTTTGACGGTTGTCCCTCGCCGCCTGGCCCCAACGGCGATGGCTGTCTCGCCAGCGTTCGCCTCGCCCGGGTCCCGGTGACGCCGTCGGGCAGCGGCGGCGCGCTCGAGGTCCTGGTCGATGACTGGTGCCAGCAGTATCCGAGCCACTCGGCGGGCGACATCGTTTTCGATTCGACCGGTGCGTTGCTCGCCTCGGGCGGCGACGGCGCCAGCTACACCTTCGTCGACTGGGGCCAGGATGGCGATCCGGTCAATCCCTGCGGTGATCCCCCGGGAGGGATCGGGGCGATCCTGACCCCGCCGACCGCCGAGGGTGGGGCGCTGCGCAGCCAGGACTTCCAAACCTTCTCCGGCGATCCGACCGGGCTCAACGGCTCGGTGATTCGGGTCGATCGTGCGACCGGCGCCCCCGCCGCCGGCAACCGCTACAACACGCCGTCGCGCGGCAGCACCAACGTCAAACGCCTCGCCGCCTACGGGTTGCGAAACCCGTTCCGAATGACGATTCGACCCGGCACCGATGAGGTCTGGGTCGGCGATGTCGGAGCCGGACGCTGGGAGGAGATCGACCGCCTCAACTACACCCAGGTCCCGAACTACGGGTGGCCGTGCTACGAGGGCCCAGAGCACCAGCCCAGCTACGACAACGCCAACCTCAATATTTGCGAGAACCTCTATACCGGTGCTGGCCAGAGCGGTCCGTTCTTCGCCTACCGCCACACCGACCAGGTGGTTCCGGGCGAGGCCTGTCCGACCGGCAGCACCTCGATTTCCGGGATCGCCTTTGAGAACGCGACCAATTTCCCCGCGGCCTACGACGGCGCCCTCTTCTTCGCCGACTACTCGCGCGATTGCATCTGGGTGATGCGGGCCGGGGCCGACGGTTTGCCGGACCCGAGCACCGTCTCGACCTTCGCTTCGGAGGCCGGGCTGCCGGTCGATCTAACGGTCGGACCGGACGGCGCCCTCTACTACCCGAACATCGGCGCCGGCACGATCGAACGGGTCGGCTGGACTCCAGGCAACCAGCCGCCGGTTGCAGCGATCACCGCGACCCCGAGTTCCGGGACGGCGCCGCTTTCGGTCAACCTTGACGGTGGCGGATCGAGCGACCCCGATCCGGGCGACCTGCTCAGCTACGAATGGGATCTCGACGATGACGGCCAGTTCGACGACTCGACCGCCCCCACCCTGACCCGGGTGTTCAATCGCACGACAACGGTGCGACTGCGGGTCAGCGATCGCGCCGGCGCGACCGCGACCGCGCAGCGCCTGATCTCGGTCGACAACACCGCGCCGCACGTCACGATCACCCAGCCCGGTGACTATCACTGGTCGGTCGATGATCTGATCAACTTCGCCGCGACCGCCAACGACACCGAACAGGGGGAGCTCGGCCCCGACGCGTTCCACTGGGTGCTTGAGCTCCTGCACTGCCCCTCGAACTGCCACAGCCATCCGATCGAGATCTACGACGGGGTTGCGTCGGGTTCATTTGTCGCTCCTGACCACGAGTACCCGTCGCAACTCAAGCTGACCGTCACCGCAACCGATTCCGGCGGCCTGACCGATAGCGCCGCGCTGGTCCTCGATCCGGCAACCGCCGAGGTGACGCTGGCGAGTAACCGTCCCGGCCTGTCGGTCTCCTTTGGCGATGAAACCAAGCCGACTCCCTACTCCGAAACGGTAATCCGCGGCTCGACGAACTCGCTCTCGGCCCCTGAATCCCAGACCGTGGACGGCCACGTTTGGAACTTCGATCATTGGGACCACGGAGGGACTCGAGCGCAGAACATCACGATCGCCGGATCGCAGACCCTGACGGCGCGATTCCTCGCCGAAGGCGGCGGCTCGGAGTGCTCCAAGGCCGCAGGCGTCGTCTTCGGTACCTCCGGCGATGACAGCTTCGCGGGGGCCGCAGGCGCTGATGCCTGGGTCGCCGACGCCGGCGCCGATTCGGGCGGTGGCGACTCCGGCGAGGACTGTTTGGACGGCCAAAGCGGCGCTGATGTTCTAAACGGTGAGGGTGATCGCGACCGGCTTTATGGCGGCGAGGACGGCGACCGAATCAACGGTGGGATCGGCAGCGATCTGATCCTGGCGGGTTCCGGCGATGATGGAGTCGCGGGCGGCGACGGTGAGGAGACGGTCCAAGCCGGCGACGGCAACGATGTCGTGCTCGGCGAGCAGCAGGAGGACCGCCTGTTCGGTGAGGCCGGGAACGATCTGCTCAACAGTGGCGGTCACTTTGACTACCTCGACGGTGGCCCCGGCAACGACTACCTGGTCGGTGGCGCCGGTGAGGACCACTTCATTGCCGCCGACGGCGAGCGCGACACGCTCGTCTGCGGCGCCGGAAACGATTACGTCGATGTCGACCAGCTCGACCAGGTGCGTCCCGACTGCGAGAACGTCAACGTCACCACCTACGCCAGGACGATCGTCGGCTGCGACGCCGACAGCCCCTGCGCCGGTCGGGTGGAGATGGTCACAGCCGGGCGATACGGCCGCCCCGGTAAGCGCCGCCCGGTCGTCCTCGGCGCGACCGCAATTAGCCTCGATTCGACCGGTAACGCTCCGTTGGCCGCCGCGGTGGTGACCCCGGACGGCCGCGAGCTGGCGCGCCGCCACCCCGACCTCCTGGTTGACCTGAGGCTGGTAGCGCGCGACCCGGGCCTGATCGTCAGGCGCAGCCGGGTCCACCTCGGCGGCCACTAGCCATCGGCCTAGCCGCGACCCCGTGCGTTCCGAGGCAGAGTCGAGATCCGTCGGCAGCGCGCCGAAATGCCGATTGAACTCCCGGCCGTTCAGCCCCTCCTCGCCGTGACGCTCGAGCATCGCCCAGAATCAGCCAGGGCAAGACGCGCGCCGAAGTACGCGAGAAGGTGCTTGGTGCCCTGCGGCTGATGCTCATCCCAGAGCCCGGCAGCGCCGATGTCGTCCTCGCTGACCTGATCTGGACTCGCTCGAGTTGACACTCTCCGGATGAAGCGCCGCGACCTCGAGCGGCCCCTCAAAAAGGCCCGGAGACCGCGAGATCGACGAGCGTGGCATCGAGACCAAGTCAGCGGTTGGCCCGGGCGATCCGCAAGCAGCTCGACGTTCCGCCGCCCACAGGCCCGCGCTGAGCCGCCCTGGCTCGGTGAGCTTCGCCAAGCGGCGGGCGGTGTGATCGGGGATCGGTATCCTGGTCGGTTATGCGGCGAGACCAGATTGTCAATGTCGAGTTTCCGACTGCCCGGCGTGGGCTCGACCCCGAGGCGGTCCGGCGCCATCTCGAACAGGTGGCCGATCTGGTCGCACCTGGCCCCGAAACAGTCGGTGCGGCGGCGGCCGCCGTGGCGGTTTCGACCAGTGCCGGGGAGAAGGTAATGGCGGTCCTGGCCGCGGCCGAGCAGGCCGCCGCGGAGATTGAAGCCGAAGCACGCGCCGAGGCCGAGTCGGTGGGTCGGCGAACGCGCGAGGAGGCCGAGCGACTGCTTGCCGACGCGCGCCACCAAGCGGAGGACGTGCTGGCCCGAGCTCGCGCCGAAGCAACCGAGCGGGTCGAGCAGGCCGAGTCGGCCGTCGCTGGGCTGGTTGCGGGCGCCGACGAGCTACGGGCCCGGGTCGGATCACTTGGTGCCGGTCTGATCGGCTCGGTTGGGCTCGGTCGCGATCGGCTGGTCGCGGAGCCCGCGACCAGTCCGATTCCCGAACCTCTGAGCGACCTCGAACCTGCCGGGTCGTCGGCGCCCGAAGCGGAGCCGGGGTTCGATCCGGAGCCGGTCATCGAGCCGGACCCGGTCCTCGATTCACCGGCCACCTCAGACCTTGAACCGGTGCTTGAATCGACGCCCGTGCCCCCGCCCGATCCACCCGTCGAACCGGCGCCCGAGCCGGTGTTTGCGGCGGACTCCGCGGCCGCCGGTTCGCTCAGCACGAGCCAATTGATCGCTCAGTTGCGGGGTGAGCTCGGCGGTGCCGCCGACGAGGCAGCCGCCGCGGCTCCTTCCGGGTCGGGCACCGATCCGGGCGCGGCCCGGCTGATCGCGATGCAGATGGCATTCGACGGCTCCTCTCGCGAGGAAATTGCGTTTCGCCTCGCCGCCGACTTCGGCGGTCTGTCCGACCAGGACCGCCTGATCGACGACGTTTTGTCGCGCGCCGGCCGGTAGCTGGCTGGATTTCGTATCGGCGCGCCGACCGGGGCGGACCCGGCCAACCCGGGCATGGGGTTTGGGGGCGGCGCACCGCGCGAGAAAGCGGATCTCGATCCGGCGCCGCTTCCGGGGGATGTCATTCGCGGCTATGGAATCGGACTTGGTGATCGCGCTGCCCCCACCTTGCGGCCTCCGCCCCTGGCGCCTAAAAAGAACGCCTGTTCGCCCCCTACAATCGTCTCTTGATGGGCGGGCACTCAAAAATCGCAGTCTCCGGGGCGCGCGAGCACAACCTCAAGTGCATCGATGTCGAACTGCCGCGTGACGCCCTGGTTGTAATCACCGGGCTCTCCGGATCGGGCAAATCGAGCCTCGCTTTCGACACGATCTACGCCGAGGGTCAGCGCCGCTACGTCGAGTCACTTTCGGCGTATGCAAGGCAGTTCCTCGGCCAGATGAACAAGCCCGATGTCGACTCGATCGAGGGTCTGTCGCCAGCGATCTCGATCGACCAAAAGACGACCTCGCGCAACCCACGCTCGACCGTTGGCACGGTTACCGAGATCTACGATTACCTGCGGCTGTTGTGGGCGCGGATCGGGCACCCGCACTGCCACAACTGCGGCGAGCCGATTGCCGGGCAGTCGATCGAGCAGATCACCGACCGGGTTCTGACTCTCGACGAAGGGTCGCGATTCATGGTCTGCGCACCGGTCGTTCGTGAGCGCAAGGGCGAGTACGGCAAGCTGCTCGAATCGATGCGCCGACAGGGCTATGCGCGTGCGGTTGTCGATGGCGAGTTACTCAGGCTCGAAGACGAAATCGTCCTCGACAAGAAGTTCAAGCATGACATCTCGATCGTGGTCGATCGCCTCGTTATCAAGGAGGGGGTTCGCAAGCGTCTTTCTGAGTCGGTCGAGGCGGCCGCCCAGTTGGCCGACGGTCTGGTCGAGATCGAATTGATCGACTCCGCCGGGCCGCCCGACCCCGGCGTCGGCGTCGAGGTCCTGAGCGGCCCTTCGGCGGGTCGTCGCGGTCAGACCCTGGTTTTCTCGGAGAAGTTCGCCTGCCTGCGCTGCGGGACCTCGATGCCGGAGATCGAGCCACGAATCTTCTCCTTCAACTCGCCCCACGGCGCCTGCGAGCGCTGCCACGGGCTCGGCTTCCAACGGGTCGTCGATCCCGACCTGGTGGTCCCGAATCCGACCCTCTCAATCTCTGAGGGCGCCCTGTCGGCTTGGATGGGCGCGGCCTCCAAGTACTACAAGCGCCTGCTCGAGGCGGTCTGCGAGAGCGAGGGGATCGACGCCGCGGCACCGTGGCAGGACCTGCCTGACCGCGATCGCGAAATCCTGATGGCTGGTACCGGCGAGACCCAGCACATCGTCCGCTACCGCAACCGCTACGACCGCCAGCGCACCTACAAGGTCCGATTCGAGGGCATCACCCGGATGCTCGATCGGCGCTACCAAAACACCGATTCCGAGAATACGCGCGACAAGATCGAGGATTTGATGGCGCTGCAGCCGTGCCCGGCCTGCAACGCGGCGCGGCTGCGGCCGGAGAGCCTCGCCGTCAAGGTCGGCGGCTGTTCGATCTCCGAATACACGGCGATGTCGGCGGCCGCAGCGCTGGAGTGGATCGGATCGCTGCAATTGAGCAAGACCGAGCAGGCGATCGCGCGGTTGGTCTGTCGCGAGATCTCGGAGCGGCTCGGGTTCTTGGTCAGTGTCGGGATCGGTTACCTGACGCTCGATCGCGGCGCCGCCACCCTGTCGGGCGGTGAGGCGCAGCGGATCCGGCTCGCGACTCAGATCGGATCGAGCCTGGTCGGCGTCCTTTACATCCTCGACGAGCCCTCGATCGGGCTGCATCAGCGCGATAACGAGCGCTTGATCGCAACGCTGGCGCGGCTGCGCGATGTCGGCAACACGGTGATCGTGGTCGAGCACGACGAGGGGACGATGCTGGCGGCCGACTACCTGGTCGATCTCGGCCCCGGCGCCGGCGAGCATGGCGGCGAGATCGTCGCCGCCGGGACCCCGGCCCAGGTGAAGCGTTCGCGGAATTCGCTGACCGGTCAGTTTTTGTCCGGCAAGCGTTCGATCGCGATACCAACGCAGCGACGCCGTCCAACCGGCGAGTTGATCGTTCGCGGCGCCCGCCAGCACAACCTGTGCGATCTCGATGTCAGCTTCCCGCTCGGGGTGCTGTGCTGCGTCACCGGCGTATCGGGTTCGGGCAAGTCAACCCTGGTCAACGAGATCCTCTACCGGGCGGTCTCGAACCGGCTGCACCGCGCCAGGCTGCGACCGGGGGCCCATTCGGGGATCGACGGGATTGACCAGATCGACAAGGTGATCAACATCGACCAATCGCCGATCGGTCGCACCCCACGCTCGAACCCCGCCACCTACACCGGTCTGTTCGACCATATCCGCGAACTCTTCTCGGCGACCAAGGAGGCGCGGGCGCGCGGCTACAAGCCGGGTCGGTTCAGCTTCAACGTCAAGGGCGGCCGCTGCGAGGTCTGCAAGGGCGACGGACAGATCAAGATCGAGATGCACTTCTTGCCGGATGTCTACGTTCCCTGCGAGCAGTGTCTGGGGCGCCGTTACAACCGCGAGACCTTGGAGGTCCGCTTCAAGGGCCGCAACATCGCCGAGGTCCTCGAGATGCCGATCAGCGAGGCGGTCGAGTTTTTCGAGCACCTGCCAAAGATTCATCGCCGCCTCAAGACGCTGCTGGATGTCGGCCTCGGTTATGTCCGCCTCGGCCAGCCCGCCACCACCCTGTCGGGGGGTGAGGCGCAGCGGGTCAAGCTCGCCACCGAGCTGTCCAAGGTCGCGACCGGCGACACCCTCTACATCCTCGACGAGCCGACCACCGGCCTGCACTTCGCCGATGTCGAGCGGCTGCTCGAGGTGCTGGGACGCCTTGTCGAAACCGGCAACACGGTCGTGGTGATCGAGCACAACCTCGACGTGATCAAGACGGCCGACCACCTGATCGACCTCGGGCCTGAAGGCGGCGACGCGGGCGGTCGGATCATCGCCACCGGCACCCCGGAGCAACTGGCCGCCGCCACCGCTTCGTACACCGGCCGATTCCTGGCCGAGCTGGTTGTCCCGGCGCCGCCGCGAGCCAAGCCGCGGGCGCGCCGAACCCCGGCCGCCGCCGCCGCCTGAGCGCGCTGGGCAGGCGCCGCGGCGGGGCGCACTGAGCGCGCTCAGGCGGCCGCCAGAATCCGTTCGGCGGTGCGGTGGGCGAGGCTCATGATCGTGATCATCGGGTTGACCCCGGGAGCGTTCGGAAACGCGCTGCCGTCGCCGATCCAGACGCCACCGGTGTCGTGGAGGCGGCCGCTGCCGTCGGCAACCGAGGTCTCCGGGTCGCTCCCCATTCGACACGATCCCATCTGGTGGGCGCTGAAGGTGGTGATGTCATTGGGGGTGTAGGGGGCGCTCTCGATTGCGGCCAGGTAGGCGTCAAAGTCCTCGCCGCGATTCCAACCGAGTTGGCGAGAGTGCAGGGTGTCGATCGCGGCGGCGCCAGCTGCATGGTGTAGCTTCGCCAGCTCGATGTGTGCCCGGCGGATCATTCGTTCGTCGACCGGATCATCGAGACTCCAGCGGATCACGGTTTGGCCAAGCTCGTCGAGAACGACCTCACCGGCGCCGTGGTCGCGGGCGACGGAAATGAATGGGGCCTGCCACCGCGACCGCGCCATCATCTGCTTTTGCTCGACTCCCGAGTCCCATGGGATCGAGCTTGCGACCAGACCTGGGTGCATCCCGGCCGCCTCGACCAGGAAGCCAAAGCCGTCTTCGATGTCGGTGAAGTGATCGGTCAGCGCCGACTGGATCTGGCCGTTCCATCCCTCGATCGGATCGTCATAGGTCCCGAGCACCAGTTGGGCGGGGTGCAGGCGCAGGTTCTTGCCGACCGCCGGGCCGCCGATCGCGCTGCGCAGGAGCAGGGCTGGCGACTCGACTCCACCCGCCGCAACCACCACCGTCGTCGCGTTCACTGTCAGTCGAGTTGTCGCGCCGTCCGGGCCGGTGACGGTTGCTTCAACGCCTTGGGCCGCGCCCCCAGCGACGATGATCCGATCGACCTGGCAGCCGACCAGGCAGCGGGCGCCGTGATCGGAAGCGTCCTGAAGCCAGGTTTTAAGGGCCGACTGCTTGCAGCCGTGTTGACACCCCATCGAACAGAAGCCGCAGTAGGCCGGGTCATCGGCGGCGGTCGCGTTGCGTGACAGGGCTCGGTGCTCGTAGCCGAGCGCGTCGCAGGCCGCGATCAGTCGTTGGTGAGTGGCGTTTTGGCGGGTCGCTTCGGTGTTGACGCCGAGGCGGGCGATCACGACATCCTGGTGCTCGGTGATGAAGCCGGGCGTGTCGAGTCCGTCAAGTCCGTACCCGGTCCATTCGGCGAGAATTTCCGCCGGGGTGCGGACGCAGTTCATGTAGTTGATGACACTGCCGCCGCCGAGGGTCGCTCCGGCTAGGATCGCGATCGAGCCGTCCTCTGAGGCCGCCAAGCCCGCCCGGTAGTAGAGATCGGCGAATCCGGGAAGCTCGAGCTGGTTGAAGTCGGCTTCGTTTCGGTAACCGCCGGCTTCGAGGACCAAAACGTCGCGGCCGGCCGCTGCGCAACGCGCCGCGATCACGCTGCCGCCCGAACCTGAACCGACCACCACGATGTCGGCGCGTAGCGTCGCTTCCGTCCCGGCGACCGATTCGAGTCTGATCGTCTTTGGCGCGGCCTCGGGCGAAGGCGCCAGCGAGGGCGGGCCCGGGTAGCCAAGCATCTCCCAGTTTGGATTCTGGCCCGCTGCGTCGGGCAGCGAGTAAAAGAAGCGTGCCGTTAGCGCCTGCAGTTGACGCAAGCCGTGCTTTGCGTCGGGGTCGGCCTCTCGAAAACCGTGAACGATCGCGGTTCGCGCTTGTAGCGGCGCATCGACGAATCCCTCCGCCGCGACCGTGTCAAGCAAACCGCCGATCGCCTCGATCTCCGCAGCGCTCATCGCCTCGGCGAGAAGAGCCTCGATCTGCTCCGGAACCGCCAGGGCCGATGCCGCTCGAGTCATGAACTCGCGCTCGATTCGATCCCCCGAGTCGACCTCGACCGATGGGACGAAGGTGTCGCACAGCGCGACCAAGACAGCCCGCCGCCGCTCGTCAAAGATCTCCGCCGGCACGGCCGCGATCTCCTCCATCATCCGCTCCTCGCTCCCAGGCGGGCAAGCCCCGCTTCGGCCCGACTATATCGCCATCAGTCGCTCCTCCTCGGGGCTACGCGGGGCTGGCGGCAACAAAGCAAGGCCTCACCTCGAACCCGACGCGCCTTCGGGTGGATTGGGAGGACCTGCCCGCTGGGGTCGCCGGGGTGGCCCGCTCCAGCGCCTTTCGCGGCTCGGCGGGCCTTCGGCCCCGCACCAGATTGCCGGGGGCGCTCAGATCGCCCGCACGGCCGGTGATCGGCCGCCGAGGGGCTTGCCCGGGCTCGTTTTCCGATCGACCTGGGGCTACGACAGGCCTCGCCGCGGGCGAATTCGGGTTCGAATCGTGCGTCCGCTGTGGGCTGTGCCCGCCCCCCGAAATTCTGCCTCGTGTGCGGCGTTCTGAGCCCTTCCGAGGATGGGCCGAGGGTGAATCGACCCCCTCCCCTGTGAGTGCCCTCTTGGGTGGCCGCGACGGTTTTGCAACGGCCTTCATTGGCCGGCTTTTTGTTGGCCGCCGCGTCGCCACGATAGGTGGCGCGGCCGTGGTTAAGCTGGCTGGCGCTCTACCACTGGACGATGCGTGATCGCTTCTTCGTCTGCCACACCCCGAGGAGGCCGCCCGCGGCAAGGTGGTGCGCGAGGGTGCTCGCCCAGCTTACGGATGCGATCGAGGGCTCCGACTCTCTTGATCAGGCTAAGCGCGGTCACGCTGATCGGCGACCGTATCTTATCACATCAGTCCGGTCAGGTGTTCGCGTACGGCGACAATCGGGCGTATCGACCGCTGGACCCTGGCAATCAAGATTGCGCCCTCCAAGGAGCAGACGCAGAGAAGGGCCAGATTATCTGCATCGGCCTTGGCTCGTCCAGCGTCGACGAGTGCGTCCGAAATCGATCCGGTCCAGGACTTGATGATGGCACCGATCACCGGTCCGATCGCGGGGTCGTTGAAGGCTTCCTGAGCCGTGGCTCCGACCGGACAGCCTGCGGTGTAGTCCGTCGAGGTGAGCTGCTTGGCGTAGAAGTCGCAGATGAAGGCAAAGATCTCTGCGGGGGCCGCTCCAGCTGCGCGCTTCTTGGCGAGGGCGTCGGTAACAAGTGTTCCGGCCCATGCGACGGCCTCGGTGATCAGCTCGGTTCGGCCGCCGGGGAAGTGGTGCGCCACCGAGCCGCGGGGACCGTTGCTGTGCGCGAGGACCTTGGGAATCGAGGTTCCGGCGACGCCGTGCTCCCGCAGGAGCAGCGCCGCGCTGGTGATCATCCGTGTTCGGGTGTCTGTCGTCACGCCCATTTGCCAAGCCTACCGCGAGTAGGGCACTATGCTATGTTGCATAGTCGAGCGAGGAGTCGTTTGTGAAAGAGCTGAATTTCATCCGGTCGGGTCGCCTGGAATGGCGCGACCGCCCTGACCCCGCCATAGCTTCGCCCACCGATGCTCTGGTGCGACCGTTCGTCGCCAGCCGCTGCGACGGCGACGTGTTGCCGATCCACCGGCCGGTGTCGCGGGCAATGCAGCTGGGGCTCAAGGTCGGTTTGATCGATCCTGCGGTTGCTGCGATCGCCGGCGATGTGCCGTTCCGCGGACCCTTCGGGGTCGGGCACGAGGCGATTGCTCAGGTGACTGCTGTCGGGCAGGACGTGACCGACGTTGAAGGTCGGCGACGTGGTCGTCGTGCCGTGGGCCGTCTCGTGCGGCACCTGTCGCGAGTGTCTGATCGGGATCACCGCGAAGTGCTCCACCATGCGCGCCGAGAGCCCAGGCGGATCCCTTGCTGCCTTCGGCTTTGGGCCCGCGTCGGGGTCCTGGGGCGGCATGGTCGCGGACTCCCTGCGCATCCCCCACGCCGACCACATGCTCGTCCGCGTCCCGGACGGCGTCGACCCCCTGCGGGTTGCCGCAGCCAGCGACAACCTCACCGACGCGTGGCGCTCCGTCGTACCGCCCTTGGCTGAACGACCAGGTGGATCCGTCCTGGTCATCGGCGGAGGAGGACAGAGCATCGGCCTCTACGCCGCAGGGCTCGGGTTTCGCACTTTTGGCCCGTTGACCCGTTGAGTTAAGCGGCGGACCGTCGCCCGACGGTCGCGATCGCCCGGCGCTTTGACGTGGAACCCACCCGCAAGCAAGCAGGAGCACCGGC
>JAHEXU010000046.1 GCA_023251975.1 bacterium
TAATTGGTTCATGAACTTTGCCGGGCCGATGCTCGAGGCGACCACCGACACCGGCTGGTTTGTCCTCAAGAATCGGGTCGCAAAGGACGGCACGCTCAAAGGCCAACGCCACCCCTACGTTTATCAGCTCGTGCTCGCACTTCAATCGATCGGTTGGCGCTGGATCGAGACCTACATCTGGTCAAAACCGAACGCCATCCCCGGCCGCTTTGGCCCACGCACCAAGGATGCGTTTGAGTACGTCTACGCCTTTGCCGCCGGTCCGAAGCCGTACTTCGACCTCGACGCCGTCCGAGTTCCCTACAAGACGACCCAGGACGAAATCGCCAGGAGGATGCGGGACACCAACGGCCGCCGCACCACCGAAGCAGGCTTCGGACGCGACCGGACCAAGACCTATGCGAAGGGCGGCGCCGATCCGGGGAACGTGGTTTGCGTCGCCCAGTCCTACAACCAACACTACGGACCGGCGGGCGAGCACACCGCCGTGATGCCCGAGGGCCTGGCCGAATTTTTCGTCAAGGCATGCTGCCCGCCGCGCGGCGTGGTGATCGATCCGTTCGCCGGCAGCGGCACGACGACCCTCGTCGCACGCCGGAACGACCGCCTCGCAGGCGGGGTTGAGCTCCACTCCGAGCACGTCGAGGCCGGTCGAACACGGATCGCGTCCGGTCTGGCCCAACTCGACTTCGGAATGCTCGGTGTCGCTGTCTGAAGCCGAACGCGCCGTCTTGCTCCGCGCCGGGAGCGCGCCCGAACAACACCTGCGTTCATCTGGTTCCTCGCGGCGATGCCATGACTGGGGAAGCCGAGTTTGAACAGGCATACTCGACGCTCGCCGCAGCGACAACCGACATCACCAACGCGACCATCGAAACGCTACCACCGCCGTAGTAGCCAACGGCGCCGCGCTCGCACCACTGCGGATGATTATCGGCTTCACCCCCGGCGAACTCGCTTGCGCGATCAAATTGATCAAGCCAGGTGGTCGACGGCAAGGGTTGGACCGAACGGCTCAAACGCGCTCGTCGACGTAGTGATCGCCACCGGTGGCCGAACCTATACCTTGCAGACCCTCGAGCATTTGCTCGAGGTCCCGGAGGTCGCGGCACTTCGCGGGAGCGCGGGACCCGGAGACCCGAACGCCTGACTCTCGGCGGTCGGGCGGCTATCGTTTTGCAGCATGAGAATGCATCGCATCAGGTTCGGTCTGGCAATCTTGGCGGTCTCGGCTTTGGGCAGCGCTGCGGCGTTTGCGGCCGCACCGAAAACGATCCGGGTCTCGGTCAAGCAAAACGGCAACGAGGTCGCGGGTGCCGCCGCCGACTATCCGGCGATCTCGGCCTCCGGCCGCTTCGTCGCCTTCGAAACGTTTGCGAAGCTGCGCCCAGCGGACTCCGGAGCGTCCGACCTCGACATCTACGTCTGGGACCGCACCACCGGCAAGCTCGACCTCGTCAGCGTCAGGTCAGACGGCGACGACGGAGTCAACTTCGAGGGTGAGCGAGCCGACATCTCCGCCACCGGGCGCTGGGTCAGCTTCGCCTCCGACGACCCGTTCGTCGCCGGCGACGCCAACGGCAAGCACGACATCTACCGCTACGACCGCCGCAACGACAAGATCACGCTGGTCAGCCTGACCGACACCGACTCCCAGTTGAGCGGGGTCGACGACGAAGCGCTGATCTCGGGCATTTCCGACAATGGCAATGTCGTCGCCTGGGAGAGCCTCGGGGCGTTCGTCGGCGACGACACGAACAACGAGGAGGATATCTTCGTCCGCCGGATCAACCAGGGCACAACCCAGCGGGTCAGCATCGACAATGCCGACAACGAGATAGCCGACGGAGCAACCGCCGGTCGCGAATCCCAGCTCGCACTGTCGGGGGGCGGCGGAAGGATTGCGTGGCAGACGACCGGCATCGCCAGCCCCGAGGGGGACTTCGGGTTCGCGGTCGACAGCGATGTCTTTGTCCGCGATCTCGACCACAACACGACCAAGCGGGTCAGCCTCGGCAGCAACGGCCTCGAAGCCGATGATTCCAACAACGTCAACAGCGGCTCCCCGTCAATCACCCGCGATGGGCGACTGATCGCCTTCACCTCTGAAGGCAGCTTTATCGACGGCGACACCAATACCGCACCCGACATCTACCTCCACAACCTGATCGACGGCACGACCCGCCGGGTCAGCGCCCGCAGTGACGGGGACGAGGTGGCGAGCTTTCCCTCGATCGGCAACTCCCTACCCTCGATCTCGGCGGGAGGTCGCTACATCTCGTGGGAGACCAGCGGCGACTACGGCGGCCTCGCCGATACCGGGACCTTCTTTCGCGATATCTATCGGCATGACCGCAAGACGAAACGAACGAAACTGGTATCGGTCACATCCGACGGCAGCCACCCTGACCAAGAGCACCAGCTGTCGGCGATCTCCGACGATGGCCGCTGGGTGGCGTTCTCGTCGATGGGCGAGTTCACCGCCGGGGATGACCCGACCGACTTCGATGTGTTTCTGCGCGGCCCGATCGGGTAGCAACCCGAACGAGGCCAGTGAAATCCGAACCGACGGCCCGACTCAGCCTGGATCCACCCTCAGCCCACCTCAGCCCACCATGTGCCCGACTCGGCGACGAAACCCAGCCGGATCGACCGCCGGGAACCGAAACAGCACCGGCTCGATCTGTACCAACAACTCAAGCAGCCGTGATCGCGCGACCAGCCCAGCGCCAAGCATCGACCTGATGTCCTCGAGGTCGAGGGCAAATCCCCGCTCGAGCTTGACCAACACCTGCGAGTAGAGATCGAGGTCGAACACCTCGATATTCCCTGCCCGAAAACGCGAGCGCGAGCGCTCCCGCCAGCCTGGGAGCGGCGGCAAAAAATCAAGCGGTGAGGCGGTCTCGATGTTTAGTTTCGGCTCGTTCTCAAGCCGAGCGATCGCCCGCATGATCTGATCGGTTTCGGGCTCGATCAGCAGATCGACATCGTTGGCGCTCTGCCGCCAACCCTCAAACACCGCAGTCGCACCGCCAACCAGGTAGAGGCGCGTCCCAACCGGCGCAGCTCGGCCAAGCTCGGCGGCCAGCAGCCTGATCCGCTCGGGGTCAGCGGGCTCGCGCATGATCAACGGCCCGGACAAAACTTGAAACCCGGGCGAGCACCGCGTTGTAGTGCGAGGGTGCGGAGTCGCCGCGCCGTTCAGCGAGCCGCCTCAGTAGCAGGTGCTCGGCGGGCTCGTCGTGGGCTGATTCGGGGACCTGCGAGCGGCTTTGGGCCGCACCGCTACCCGCTTAATCGGGTCAACCAGAGGTCGCTGAGATTTTGCGGATCGGAGCTATCGAGACCGCGGACCGACCGAGACAGGGCGAGGGCCGTCTCGTCGTTGCGGCTGGAGCCGTGGACGACCGCGAGCAAGGGATCGCGAGCGGCGCGGCGCTGTTCGGCCGGACCGAGATCGTCCGCCCCGAGCAGGTCGCCCGAGCGCAGTAGGCGCAGTCGCTGCGGTGCCGACTCGACGACCAGCAATCGCAGCGCGTCGACGCCGGGGCCGAGCCGGTAGCGGGTCCCCCACCAGCCGGCGTAGCGGGCCAGCACGACCTCCTCAGCGGAGCGCTCGCGCAGCTCGAACGGACCGCTCCCGGTGCCCCGCCTGGCAACCAGCGGACCAGCGGCGCCGTCGGCTGGCAGCGCCTCGGGGGAGACGATCCCAAATAGCGGTGCCGCGAGGATCTCGTCGAGGTTGACGACCGGGGCGGTGAGGAAAATCCGCACCTGCTTCGGCAGCGGCCGATCGGCGTAGGCGAGCTCGGGCAAGACCGCCGCCACTCGTTCGCTGCTCAGCCAGCGGTTGACGTTGGCCTGAACGGCCCCGGCATCGAGCAGACTGCCGTCTTGGAAGCGGACTCGGCTGCGCAACCTGAAGGTCCAAACCGTTGAACTTGGGTTGGCGCGCCAGGCTCGAGCCAGACCACGGCGCTGCGCGACCGATTCAAACGGCGCCTCGAGGCGCGCCACCAAAGGCTCGTGGATCTGACTCGTTAAAAGGAGCGACGAGCGAGAGTTCGCGAGTAGCGGATCAACCGGACCCGGCGGGGTCGCAACCGCGATCGAGAACTCGCCGGAGGGCCGCGGCCCGCTGTCGAGGCCAAGCTGCGGGGTCGTGCTCGGGCCACCCCCGCACCCGGCCAGCACGACGACGGCAACGCTAGACAGGCCAACGACGATCCGCCGCCCGGCGGCCATCGTCAAATCTTGAGGAGAACGAGCGTGTTGACGACGAACAGGACGGCGAAGAAGACCGTCCAGCGATCGAGGTTCCGCTCGACCAGCGATCCGCCTCCGAACGAACTGCCCGCCTGCCCGATCCCGAAGGCACCGGAAAGTCCCGCGTCCTTGCCCGAGTGCAAAAGAACCAAGAAGATCAGGATGAAGGCGATAAAGACCTGGACGATGCCGAGCAGAGTTTCCACAACGGCAAAGTCTAAACAAAAAGGCCCGACGAACCGGCCATGGCGAGCGGCTCAACCCCAGCACCTCGACCGCTCAGCCAGGCTCAAGACTCGCGAGTGGCGACCGGATCGGTCGGGTCTGCCGGATCGGTCGGATCTGCCCGATCGGGCGAGTCTGTTGAGGCGACGGCCGGGTTGGCGCTCGAGGTCGGCAGTCGATCGAGTTCGCGGATCAGTTCAATCGCCTCGGCCTTGAGTTCGTGCTCGAGCGCCGCAAACTCCTGGTCGCCGATCTTGCCGGCGGCGTGGTCGAGCCGAACATCCTGAATCTCGCGGTACTTCGCCTCCTTGCGCGCTTCGAGACCAGCCCGGCGCTCGCCGATCCGGATTGACAGCTTCGCCCCGACGTCGCGATCACCTCGCAGCGGTGCCAACACAAACGCCGCAACCAGCGTCGTGAGCACAATCGCAATCGCGACCTCCATCGACCCGGTCCGCGTCCTCAGGCCTGCTCAAGCTCTCGGGCAAGTCGCGCCGCGTATGCCTCCGAGACCCGCTGTCGACCCAGCCCCGCACCCGGCCAGAGCGCAAACGCCGCGCCGCCGATCCCGACCAAGGCGCCGAGCCAGACCCAGATCACGAATGGGTTGACGTTGATCCGGAAGTTGGCGACCCCGCCGTCGTCCCTCCAATAGCCCGCGAACTTCAAGATCGCCCGGCCCTGCTGTTTCGGGATCGCCCGCATCGCGGCGACATCGACGTTGTTTGGGTCGACCTTGGGTATCTGGCCGCGCAGACTCAGATCGGCGGCCTTGATCACTTCGTCATACAGGTTCAGATCGGGCTGCATCGCAGTCCACAGATCCTCGTCGATCTTGGTCCGCTTGCCGACCTCGCTGGTCGCCGAGCCCTCGAAGTAGAAGGCCTCGAGGGGCGCGCTCAGATCATCCTGCCCCCCGTAGTAGTTGCGCGATGGAGTCAGACGGGCAACCTCCTCGCCGTCCTTCGATGCGACCAGCACGGCGCCGAGAATCAGCTTGTTCTCGTCGGAATCGACCTCGGCGAACGAATGCGCGTAGGTCAACTCGTAATCGCCGACAGTGGTCGTCTCGCCGACCCGCAAGGTCGCGTCCTGACTGGTCTTGAAGCTCGACGAGGCAGCGACCCCGATCAGCATCAGGGCAATCCCGATGTGAACGAGGTAGCCGCCGTAGCGGCGGCGATTGCGCGCCACGGTGCGAGCGAGGGCGCCGAGCGGGCTCTCTGAGGTCAGGCTGCGACGCGCCGAGGCGCTGCGCAGCACCTCGCCAAGCACCGCCGTGATCGCGAATCCGGCGACGAAAAACAACCCCAGCGCGGAGCGATGATCGCCGGCGTGACCGGCCGTGGCCGCCACCGCCGCGACCCCGACGATCCCGCCGAGCAGCGGGATCAAAAAGAGCCGCCGCACCGCCGCGAGGCTGATTCGCCGCCAAGCGGCCAGCGGTCCGATCCCGGCCAAGAAGACCAGCCCGATCGCCAGCGGGGTCGTAAACGAGTCATACCAGGGTGCGGCGATCGTCTTGCGCTCGCCGATCGCGTCGGTGATCAGCGGCAGGAAGGTCCCCCAGAAGATCACCACCGCCATCGTCACCAGGACAAGGTTGTTGAGGAAAAAAGCCGCCTCGCGGGAGAAAACCGAGTCGATTCGTCGCGGCGCCCGCAGGGAATCTAGGCGGCTGATGATGAGGGCGACCGAGCCGATGATGACGACGGCGATTAGGCCGAGCAAGAACGGTCCGACCTTCGAATCGCCGAAGGCGTGGATCGACTGCAGGACCCCGGAGCGGACCAAGAAAGTCCCGAGCAGCGAAAGGACAAAGGTCAGCGCGATCAGCGACACATTCCAGACCCGCAGCATGCCGCGGCGCTCTTGGACCTGGATCGAGTGCAAAAAGGCGGTCCCGGTGAGCCATGGCATCAGGGCGGCGTTCTCGACCGGATCCCAGGCCCAATAGCCGCCCCAGCCGAGTTCGTTGTAGGACCAAAAGGCCCCCAGAATCAGGCCGATCGACAAAAACGACCAGGCGATCAGAGCGAACCGGCGGGTCGATCGGATCCAGCCGGCGTCAACCCGTCGAGTGATCAAGGCCCCGACCGCAAAGGCGAACGGGATCGTGAAAAAGACATAGCCGGAATAGAGCATCGGCGGATGGATCGCCATCGCCCAGTGGCGAAGCAGTGGGGTCAGCCCCTGGCCCTCGGCCGGGACGACGGCGTTGTGGGTAAACGGCCAGGTCTCAAGATCGGCGGCGACGATCCCGAGCACCATCAAGGCGATGAAGAAGCTGATCACCCCGCCGAGCACCGCGATCGCCCACGGCATGATCTCGCGGTGGCGGTTTCGGTTCGAGCGCAGCACCGCCGACGAGGCGATCGAGAGGACGGTGGCCCAAAGCAGGAGTGACCCCGCCTGGCTGCCCCACATCGCGGTCGTCTTGTAAAGCGACGGTGTCTCAACCGACGAGTAGCGCGAAACCAGCTCGAGACTGAGGTCGGTGCGGTGAAAGGCGACCTCGATCCCGAGGACCGCCACCAACAGCAGCGCGCAGCAGGCGTAGATCGCCCGGCGGGCGGCCGCGACCATGCGTTGATCGCCGCTACGTCCCGCGTCGACCCCGGCAACGGCGGCGAAAATCGCGGTGGGAAGGGCGCAAACCAGGGCCGCGCTACCGAGGCTGACCACGCGGCGCGCCTACTCCTCGAGCTGGACGTGCTGCGGGTCCTGCTCGGCCTCGGCACTGAACTTTGAGGGGCACTTGGTGACCATGCTGTCGTGCTCGGCGACAAAGTGGCCGTGTTCGAGCTTGCCCTTGACCAGGACCTCGCGACCGCGGGCAAACGGATCGGGGATCTGGCCCGAGTAGGTCACCGCCAGCCGCAGGTCGGAATCGCGCAGATCCTCGAGCACAAAATCAAGCCGCTCGCTGTCGCCGTGGGTCGAGCCGGCGACGACCCGGCCGACCAGTTGGGTGCGCTCGCCCGCCGCGCCCTTCAGCACCTCGCCGACCTGGCGGTCCGAGGTGCCGGCCGTAAACGAGGTGTAGACAAGCGCCACCGCCAGCAAAACCGCTGCGCTGAGCGCAACGACCAGGCGGATCGTTCGCTTCCGTTCCGGGTCCATCGCCTCGATTATCGCAGCAGACGACCGCCGCTCGGGCGACGATCAGCGGCCGATCGCCCCCGCCTGCGCGATCGCCGCCTCCAGACAGGGTTGATAGCCCTGTCTGGACCCCGCGCATTCGGCGAGCGGCGCCAGCGCCGGCGGCAGCTCGGCGGCGAACTGCGAGATCGGCGCAGCCTCGCCGACCGGTCGGCGGATCCGCTGCGGGAGGTTGAGGCGATCGATCGAGATATCGACGACAATCTCGACCCGCCCGCCGCCGCCCACCCCGATCTCGACCGCCAGCCGGGCGCGCCGCAACAGCGAATCATCGACCCCGCTGTAGAGGTCTAGCTCGGCGTTGCTTGCCGCGCCCGCGACAATCGAGGCGATCGTCGCGGGGCTGACGGCGCCGGTCTCGCTCGCCGGCAAGAGGTCCGACAGCATCGCCTCGAGATCAACCGGGACCCGAACATGGTCGACCTCGACCCGATTCAGCTCGGTTCGATCGAGCAGCTCACCGCCCTCGCCGGTCAGCCAGCCGGTCGGGTCGAGCGAACCGGCGACGACCCAATCGGAATCGCCAGCCGCGCCGTCACCGGGGCCCCCCAGCTCGTAAAGGCGCTTTGAGGTAACGACAAAACGGCGCCCGTCGACGAACAGGAGGCGCGCATCCGGCAGCGCCAGCGAGCGGATCGCCCCGTCGCCCCCGCTTGTCAGGGCGAGCGCCGCCCCCTTACCGCGCTGAAACGGGCCTTGGGCGACGATCTGCAGCGACTCGTTCGAGCCCTCAGACAGGGTCCGCGAGCTGATCTCGACCCGCAAGACGCCGCTTTGCAGCTTGTCGAGCTGATCCGCCGACAGCACCTTGTCGGTCAGCGCGGCCGTTTCCGAGCCGCCACAGCCAGCGCCGATCGCGACCGCCGAAGCGACCAACAGCGTCGCCGACACCGCTCTTCCAACCCACCGCAATCGCCTCAAGAGCGGACGACGGGACTCGAACCCGCTACCTCAAGCTTGGGAAGCTTGCGCTCTACCAGGTGAGCTACATCCGCAGTCCATCCAGCTTACAGCGCCCGCCATGCCTAATCTCTAGGTCGTGAGCAATCGCAGCTTTGTCGTCGTCCTGCTGGCACTCGGCGCTATTGCCCTGCTTGGATTCGGCCTGATCGCCAAGAATGAGCGCAAGCTCGAGATCGGAGCCGGTTTGGTCGGTCCCCCCTACTCCGATGCGGGCGGGCTGATCGACCGCCCCTACGAGTCGCTCGGTGATCCGGGCGAGGGCGACGGCAAGCGCCAGATCGCCGACTACCGCGGCAAGTACGTCCTGATTAACCTCTGGGCCTCGTGGTGCACAACCTGCGGCAAGGAGTCGGCGGCGTTGCAGAGCTACTACGAGCGACACCGCGACGAGGGCTTCGTCATCCTCGGGATCAACACCGAAGATCAGGAGGGCGAGGCGCTCGACTTCATCGACGAATACAACCTCACCTACCCGATGTCGCGCGACTCGGAGCGCCACGCCCGCACCGACTACGGGTCCCGGGGCTTCCCCGAATCGTTCTTGGTCGATCCGCGCGGTCGGCTGGTCCTGATCTCGCGGGCGCCGGTGGAACGAAATTACCTCGAAAAGGCCGTCACCCCGATCATTCGAGGCAAGCTCGACCCGCTCGAAGACGTCGGTTGAGTCGGTCCGCCGACAGGGCGCGCCAAATCGCGGCGACGACAGCCCTCGCCCGCCGCGCCGCAACGGCGCTGTCGGCCGTAGCGATTGCGCTGATCGGGTCGCTGAGCGGCGCCCCGCTCAGCGCCGCCGCAACCCCGCAAGCGAGCCTGCCCGAGATCGAATACGAGGTAATGTGCCCGATCTGCGGGACCGCGCTCGGCCTCTCCGAATCGCCACAAGCCAACGACGAGCGCCAATTCATCCGCCGAATGATCGCCCGGGGCCTGAGCAAGGACGAGATCAAAGCGCGGCTGGTCGCCACCTACGGCCCGTCGGTCTTGGCGATCCCCGAAGACGACCCCGGCTTTGACATCCTCGGCTACGCGATGCCCGCGGTCGGCTTCGCGATCGCTCTGCTCGTTTTGGCGCTCGGCCTGCGCCGCTACCGCTCCGATCCGCAGCCGGCCCCCGACCCCCGCGAAGACCTCGGCGAGGCCGACGCGGCCCGGCTCGAGACCGACCTGCAGCGCTACCGCCTGTAATCGCTCGGACCGGCGCGAGCGGTCAGGGGCCAAACTCTTGCTGGACCGGCGGGGTCGCAGGGTCGGGTTCGGCTCCGCCGCTTGATGAGGCGGCGCCGGGAAGGCCGAACTCCTGCTCGACCGCGGGGGCGGCCGGGGCCGGCGACGCGGCGGGGGCGCCGGAGTAGGCGGTCGTGCCGTCAACCGGGGCGGTGGCTCGCGCCGCGACCGGCGCGTCCTGGTCGTGCTTGGGCTTCGGCTCCCGATCGGTCGAACCGGCGCCGCCCGATTCGGCCTTGACTACGGTTTTGGCGCTCGGTTTCGCAACCGGGGCGGCGAGCCGGATTGGCGCGGCGCGGCGGGCGGAGCCTGACGCCGAGTCGGGCGCCGGGTTGTGGCCGAGCGGATCGATCCCCGGCACGACCCCACCGAGCAGGCAACCGGTGACGGCGGCGGCCCCGAAGCAGGCAAGCGCCGCCTTGCCGGCGATTCCGGCGCCAGCCACCTTGGCGATGATCCCGCCGCCCGCCGCCCCGGCCCCGCGAGCCGTCGCCGCGACCCCCGGCGGCGGCTCGACGACCGCGCCGCCGCCGCCGAACAGATCGACAAACCAACCGTGGAGTCGGTCGAGCAGCAAGGCCAGCCGCTCGCCGAGGCCGCCGCCCTGCAGGCCGCCGGTCGCCGCGACCAAGGCGATCGGGGCAATGATCGAGTGCAACCGTCCGTTCAGCTCGCCGACAAACTCTCGGCACTCGCGGCAGTGGGCGACGTGGTACTCGGCCTGCATCCGTTCGTCCGGCTCTGCAACTCCGGCGGCAAACGCCTCGAGCAGCGCGCGACGCTCGCGACACCATTCGCCGCGCTCGACCATCCCGAGCTTGCGGGTCAGCTCCTCGATCCCGCGGGTGATCTCCTTGCGGTAGCTACGCGGAGAAATCTCCCCGACCAGGGCGCAGACCTCGCCGGGCTCAAGCCCCCAGCCGTATCGCAACAACATCACGGCGCGGCGCCGCGGCGGCATGCTGGTGAGCAGATCGCGAACCAGGTCGCGCTCCTGGCCACCGTCGCTGGGGGAATCTGGCAGCGCCGTCGGATCGGCCCAGTCGGCGTAATCGGGAATCGGTGCGGTCGGTTTGCGGGCGCGGCGGCGGCGCTCCTTGGCGGCGTGGTTGGCGACGGCGGTGTAGAGGTAGGCCCGCAGCTCGTCGTCGTCCATCGCCGGGCCGCGCTCACGCAGCGCCCGCAGGGTTGAATCCCAGGCGCTCGAATAGATATCTTCGATCGCCGCGTCGTCGATCGAGCTGCCGAAGGCGCGCCGCACCATCCGCTGGGCGGGCCGCTCCAGCTCGACAAAGAGCCGCGCACAGCGCGCCTCCCAAGCGCTACGGCGCGCCGCAGCGGCGGGTTCGGTCGCGGCCGCCCCCGGCTCAGCCATCGCCGCCTCGCCGCGCCCGTTTGGCCACCGCCTCAAACCCCGACATCACAGCGGCGCCGGGTCGCTCAACCTCCGACAGGGCGGCTGCAAAGGCGCTCACAAAACACCGCCGGGCCGCTGGGTCGAGCAAGGCAAGGATCGCTTTGACCTCGGCCTCGAGCGCCGGATCGCCCTCGAACGCGGCACCGACCCGCGCCTGCTCGCGAAGATCGAGGTGGCGAAAATCTGGGGGCATCTGCCACTACAACCCCGGAGGCGCGCCTCGCGGCCCCCCTCCTGGCCAAACCGGCTCCCCGAAGCGACATCCATGTCGCCGCCGATCGTAGTCGTCGCGGCGCCCGAAGGCAAGCCGCGGCGCGGCTACTCGCGGGCGGCGGCGGCGGCGCTGAGCAACGCCTCGGCGGCGTCAAGCAGGCGTTCGCCCTGCGGCGAAGCGGGATCGGGGGCGAGGATTCGACCGCCCGCCAGATGGATCCGAACAAAGGGCCGCCGACTCAACTTGCGCCGCCGCAGGTAGGCGGCGGCCTCCTCGGCAACGAATGAGACCTTGTCGGCCAAAAATCGCCCCGGCTTCTGCATCGCTCAGAGCGTCCCCGCATTTTTGTGCGCCCCGGCGACGTAGCTCGACTCCGAGGTCCGAGCCCCGGTCCGCTCGACCGTGCCGTGCCGGGCGAGATCGCCGAGCAGCGCCCGCAGATCGCTGATCACCAGCGACGACAGGGTGAACCGCTCGGTCACCGCGACCCCGATCAGCCCCCAGCCGCTAACCACGAAGACCTCCCCGGAGCCGGTGCCGCAGTTGACGGCGCGAATCTGCCCCTCGCGGTCGCCGAGGCCGTCCAAAAGCGGCTCGATCAGGGGGGCCCAGTCAATCTCGGCGTGACTGGACGCCAAGATCGCCCGCTTGGCGTCGAGCACCGCGCAGGCGCGCATCCCGTCAATAAACCCGAGCAGCCGCTGCACGGCCAGTTGCGCGGCCTGCGGTTCGAGGTCGGTCTGATTGCGGCTCGCCATCACATCGGGGAAACTACAGCCGTGGATTCGCAACGAGCCTCGTGGTGCACCGTGATCGGAGCCTGCCTGATCGCGGTCGTGCTGTTGGCCCTCGACGGCTACACCGGCTACGCGATCACGGTCGGGGCGGTCGGGGCGGCTGGCGCCGTCAACCTTTTCTGAGCGGCCGCGGAGCGCCGCGAGCCCGGCGCTCGCTCACCCGTGACGCAGCGGATCATCGTCGGGCGCGCCTGCTGAGCTCTCCGGTTCGAGATGGATCAGGACCTCGGAGTTAGGGATCACCCGCTCGATCTCGGCCCGCAAGTGGTGGGCCTGATGATGGGCCTGTTCGAGCGAGATTCCGGAGATGAACTGGACGTGCAGGTCGATGTGACAGCGCGCCCCCGCCCGCCGAGCCCGCAGCTTGTGATAGCCGAGTACCTGCGGCCCACGGGCGGTGGCAATCGCCGCTTCAATCGCGTCGAGGTCTTCCTCCGGCGGCGCCTCGTCGACCAGCTCGCGACCCGAGCGCAAGATGATCCGCGCTCCCGAGTAAACGATGAAGACGGCGACAACCAGCGCGGCGATCGCATCCCAGGAGTTTTCCCCGGTCAGGTTGACAAGGCCGAGGCCGACCAAGACCCCGACCGAGGTCACGGTGTCGGCTCGCATGTGGGCGGCGTCGCCGGCGAGCGCAGGTGAGTGGTGCAGGCGGGCCTGGCCACGCAAAAAAATCCCCAGCCCCGCGGTCGCGACGGTTGAGACGCACATCGCCGAGAACCCGAGCGGCATCGAATCGATCGCCGAGCCGTCGGCCAAGCGGCGAATCGCCTCGAAGATGATCAGCCCCGCCCCGACCAAGATCAGCATCCCTTCGAGCCCGGCAGCGACGTTCTCGACCTTCTCGTGGCCGTAGGGGTGCTGCGCATCGGCCGGCTCGTCGGCCTTGCGGACCGAGATCAACGCGATCACCGCCGCCAGTAGGTCGACCGAGGAGTGGAAGGCCTCGGTGACGATTGCAATCGATCCGGTAATCGCCCCGGCGACCAGCTTCAAGAGGACCAAGAAGGTGTTGATCAGGACCGAGATCGAGGCGGCGCGGGCCTTGGTCGTAATCATCGCCCGAGCGTCCGCGTAATCGGCTCAGAGCGGGTCGCGGCGAGGTGGTTGGAAAGCTTGCGGGCGGCGGTGCCGCGATGGCTAATCGCGTGCTTCTCGGGGGCGCTGAGTTCGGCCATCGTCCGCCGATCCTCGGGGCCGGTTGCGCGCGGGACGAACGCCGGGTCGTAGCCGAAGCCGCCGTCGCCGCGCGGTCGATCGATCAGATCGCCCTCGCATCGCGCTTCGAAGACCGACGCGACGCCGTTCTCGTCGATGTAGGCGAGGGCGCAGACGTAGGCGACGCTGCGATCGTCGTGGTCACGAAGCGCAGCGATCAACTTCGCCAAGTTGGCGGCGTCACTCGCGGCTGGCCCGGCGAAGCGAGCCGAGTGAATCCCGGGGCGAGTGCCCAGCGCGCGGGCCACGATCCCGGAGTCGTCGGCGATTGCCGCCAGCCCGGTCGCCGCCCGCGCAGCCCGCGCCTTGATCAGCGCGTTAGCGCTAAAGCTCAGGCCGTCTTCGGGAGGAAGTTCGACCTGGGGCGGAAGTGGCAGCAGCTCGCAGTCGAGAAGGATCTCGGAAAGCTCGGCGAGCTTGTGCGGATTGCGGGTCGATAGGACGAGCCGCCGCAACCGCTCCGGCTGACCCAACCCGCTCACGACCCGCCGGCCACCCGCTCCTGGTGATCGCGCAGCTCGACTATCGCCGTCTCGGCCAACCCGAGGAGCTGATCAAGCGAGGCCCTCGACAGCGGGGTTCGCTCCGCCGTTGCCTGCACCTCGACGAGGCCGCCGTCGCCGGTCATCACCACATTGGCGTCGACCTCGGCGCGCGAATCCTCGGAGTAATCGAGGTCGCAAAGCGCCGCCCCGTCAACCATCCCGACGCTGATCGCGGCGACGCTGCCGTTCAGCGGCATCTGCTCGATATCCCCGGCCTCGACCGCCGCCGCCAGCGCCAGCCGCAGCGCGATGAAGCCGCCGGTGATCGAGGCGCAACGGGTACCGCCGTCGGCCTCGAGCACATCGCAATCGACGTAGATCGAACGTTCCCCGAGCGCCTTGAAGTCGACGACGCCGCGGAGCGAACGCCCAATCAGGCGTTGGATCTCGGTCGAGCGGCCGTCGGGACGACCCTTCTTGATCTCGCGCTCCTTACGGGTCGAGGTCGAGGCGGGCAGCATTGAGTACTCAGCGGTGACCCAACCGCTGCCGCGACCGGCCATCCATCGCGGCACGGTCGGGGCGATCGTAGCGGTGCAGATCACCCGGGTTCGACCCTGCCCGTAGAGAACCGACCCGTCGGCGCTGCCGACAAACCCGGGTTCGATCGAGATCGGGCGCATCGTCGCGGGAGCGCGATCACCGCTGCGCTTGACGGTGGGTGAATCGATCGAGGAAGGCAGGGGCGGAGTCATCGGCCGCAGTCTGCCACGAGCTGCGGCCGATGACATGAGGACGCCCCGAAGAGATCAGCCGAAGCTGATCGCCTCGACCGCGTCGCGGATCTTGTTGGCAATCGTCTCGGCGAGGTCGGCACCCTGAGCGCCGTCGAATCCCTTCATCGCCGCAACCATCCCGACCATCAGCATGCTGACCAGCAAGATCAGGCCAACGTACTCGACCGTCCCCTGACCGTCTTCGGCCTTAGCTCGGGTCCAAACGCGTCGGCCCAGATCCCTGATCCGCTCGATTTGGTCCTTCATTTCCGACTCCTTTCGAACACTTCCCGCTCGATTTGGCGGGCTCGCGAGTAATCCTCATCAGCCGGTTGAAACCGATCCAGGCCGGTCTGGGTCAACTTTGGGTCAAAGCTGTGCCAACTTCGCAAAGGTCGCCCGACAACCGCAGCGCTGGAGAGCTCGGCAGCCTTGAACGCGAGGACTTCAGTGGGCCCGACCCAGCAACGACCCCGGCGCCGAACCTGCTCGGCGGGGTTGCCGATGCCGATGGTTGCCCGCGCTCGCGTCGGTCGCCAGCGCTCAATCGGTCGCGGCGCCGTCCGGAACGCCGCGGCGACCTGATCGCCTCGCCGCAACCCGCAGAAGCGCTGAACCTCGATCCACCGATCCGGACGCCGAATCCCCGCGCCTTCCCAGCGCTGGGAGCCAATTTGCGACCACCCACGGGGCACCACCACGCGGGTATTCGCAAATCGACCCCCAGCTTGGCCTGACACGCGGATTCACTCGACCGGCTCTGTGGATCGAGGCTGAAAGTGACCGCTCAGCTCGGCTTCTACCGCGGCGAAGCCGCCGTCCGATTGCGTAAAGTCGAGAGCGATGGCACGGAAGCGTGGAATCTTTCGACGCTCCAAGGGCGACCCAATCGCCGAGGAGAGCGTCACCCCGACCGACGGGGACTCCTCCTCGACCGAGGATTGGAAGCCGCTGAGTCGGCCGCGCGCTCGCGACGATTCGGACACCGCGCTGTGGCGTCCGCGACCCCAAGAGTCGAGTCCCGCTGGCACCGTCGAGCCGCCGACCGAGGTCGCCCGACCAAGTGGTGCGACCGCCGCGGCGCCGACACCAACGGCCGAACAACCCGGTCCACCGACGCCGAGGCCAGCCGAAGACGCCGCTGCCGACCGACCGATCGCGTCCCCGAAACCGCCTGCCTCGCCCAGCCCGGCGCCACCGCTCACAACTCGCGGGTCCGACACGACCGAGCGAATCCGATTCGCCGCCGCGGAGGCCGCCGAGATCGCCGAGGAACGGGCGATGGAAGAGATCCTGGCGCTCGAAGAGGATCTCGAGAAGGCAAAGCTCGAGGCTAGCCAAGCGGTCGGGCGCTTCGAGACCGAACTCACCGACACCACCCGGCGCCTGCGGACGACAGAGGAACTGGCCGCCGAAGCCGAAACCCGGGCGCGCGGCGCCGAGGACCGGGCACTGAGCGCCGAGGGACGCGCCTCCGGGGCCGAGGGGCGAATCGGCGAACTCGAAGCGAAGCTGAGTCGCAGCTCGGGAGCGCCTGACATCGACGCCCGCAAAGCCGCCGCCGACTGGCTGCGGGGCCAGGTGTCGGTGATGCGCGCCGAGGCCGAGGCCCAGCTTGAGCGCGACCGCGAACAGGTCCGCGAGGAGACCGAAGATCGGGTCCGAGCCGAGACCGAGCAGCGCCTCAGTAAGCAGGCGCAAGCCCTGAAGGCAGAGGCCGAGCAGCGGATTCACGAGGTCGAACAGCGGATTGGCGGGGCGGTCGATGCGGCGCGCAAGGAAGCCGAGAGCGCTGGCAGCCATACGACCGCCGAAATCGACGCGGTCCGCCGCGAGACCGCCGAAGAGGTGCGACGCGAACTCGCCGCCCACTCGATTGCCGATCGCCCCAGCCTCCTGACCGAGCGCGACGCCGCCTCCCAAGCACTCGCCGAGGCGCTGGCGCAGATGCAAGCAGCAGAGGCTCGGGTTACCGAACTGAAGCGCGCTCAAGCCGACGCCCAAATCAGGTTCGGCGAGGAGGTCGAGCGGTTGACCGGGGAACGGACCGCCGAGATGCAGCGCCGGATTGTCGCGCTCGAGACGACCGGCGAGGAGCAGGCCCGGGCGCTGGCCGACAAGGCGCGAGTTGAGGCGTTGAGCGAGGCAGGGTCGAAGACCGCCTCGGAAACCGCCGAAGCGCTGGCCGACCAGCGCCGGGAGCTCGAGATCGAGTTCGCCGACAAGTTCGAGGGTCGGCGGGTCGAACTCGAGGCCGCGATCACCGCGACCTCGCGCGCCCGCGCCGACAAGCTGGCAGCACAATCGAAGCGGCTGACCGAGGAGCGGGCGAGCGCCGAGATCGACGCGGCCCGAGCAGCGCTCGAAAAGCGCCACGCCGCCGAGCTTGAGATGCGCGACCGCGAACTGGCGAGTGCGCGGGAGGAAAAGACGACGCTGATCGAGCAGTCGGACCGCCAGCTCGAAGAGATCGAAAAGCGGGTCGCGCTCGCCAGCGAGCGGGTGGTTGCGGCCGAATCACGGCTCGAAACCGAGGCGGCGCGACTGCAGCAGGCGGCCGACGAGCGAGTTGCCACCGAGACCGGGGCCGCCCAAAAGCAGGCCGCGATCGACGCCAAGGAAGCCCTGGCCGAGCAGCGTGCGGCGGCCGAGAAGGCTCAACTCGAGGCTAGCGCCGAGAGCGAACGAGCGCGCGAGCGCGCGCTGTCGGTCGAACGCGATGCGGAGACCAGGATCGCGGCCCTGAGCAGTGAGGCCGAGCAGAAGCGGATCGCCGAGGTAGCGGCGCTCGAAGAGAACCTGCACAGCGAGCGAGCCGAGCGATCGCGCCTCCTAGCCGACGCGGAGCGGCGAATTCAAGAGTCCGAGGAGAAAGCCCGAGCGGCCGCCGAGTCGGCAGCCGAGGCGTCGTCAAACTCGCGGACCGCTGCGGCCAATTGGCTGCGCGGCGAGATCGACTCGCTGCGCCGCCACGGCGCGCTGACCGCGAAGGCCGAGTCGCGTTCGGCCATCGAACAGGCCGAACAGGCGCTGCGGGCGGCAGCGTCGCGTGATCTCGATGAGGCGGTCGAGCGAGAGCGTCGCCGCGCCGAGACCGAGGCGGCGGCGCAGGCCACCGAACGCGGTCGCGCCGTCGAGTCTGCGGCCGCGGCGGCCGCGGCCCGCGGCTCTGAGGCAGCGACGGCGCAAAACGCCCGCTACGAAGCCGAACTCGCAATCACAAAACGCCGCCTCGAAGAGTCCGAGGCGCACGTAATCGCGGTCGAACGCCGACTCGGCGAACTCGACGCCACTGCCAAGACCGAGATGGAGAAGGCCCGCGCCGCTCGCTTCTCGGCTCTCGACACCCAGCTTGCGGATCTGGTTTCCCAGGCCTCCGAAGCGGAGCAGCGCGCCGCCGCCGTCGATGTCGGCAAACCCGGTCCAGCGGTCCGAGCGGATTTGCCGGCGGTGACGGCCGAGCCGGGCGCCGTTGAACCGGTCGAGGCCGAGCCGGTGGGAACGGAGCCGGTCGAGGCGGAGCCGGTCGAGGCGGAGCCGGTCGAGGCCGAGCCGGTCGAGGCGGAGCCGGTCGAGGCCGAGCCGCTGGAAGCCGAGCTGGTGGAAGCCGAGCTGGTGGAAGCCGAGCCAATCGAGGCCGAGCCGGTGGAAGCCGAGCCGGTGGAAGCCGAGCCGGTGGAATCCGAGCCGGTGGAATCCGAGCCGGTGGAATCCGAGCCGGTAACCGATGTGATCGACGCGATTGCGCCGACCGAAGAGCAGCCCGCGCTAGCCCCTGTGGCCGCAGAACCAGTCGTTGAGCCGGAGCCGACCCCGGACCCGGCGCCCGAACCGACATCGGAACCCGGCCCAACGGCCGAGCCAATCCCAGGGCCGGAGCCCGAGCCGATGCCGGAGCCCGAGCCGATCCCAGGACCCGAGCCGGAGCCGATGCCAGGACCCGAGCCGGAGCCCATCCCAGGCCCCGAGCCCGAGCCGGATCCCGGGCCCGAGCCGACGCCCGAACCCGGGCCGACGCCTCCGTCGGCCCCCGCCTCAGACGGGTCGCTCGACCTTGCCACCGTGAGCTTTGAAGGTCTGCGCGAGCTTGGACTCTCGGTTACCCAGGCGAAGCGCCTGATGCGCTATCGCGACGACAAGGGGACGATGGCGGTCAAGGACCTCGACGAACTCGCCGGCTTCCCGAAGGGCCTCCTGAACGAGCTGCGAGCGAAGTTCGGCGGCTGAGAGCCGCTTGGCCGCGGGGTCCCGACAACCTCCCGACCGGTCGGTCGAAATCGCCGATCTTGTCGTGGTTGGAGGCGGTGCCGCCGGGCTACACGCCGCCCTCGAAGCGGCCCAACGCGGCGCTCAGGTGGTTCTGGTCAGCCGTAAGCCGCTCTCCGAGAGCGCCAGCTTTTGGGCGCAGGGCGGGCTCGCCGGGGCGGTCGCACCCGATGATTCGCCAGCTCGCCACGCCGAGGACACGATCAACGCCGGTCGGGCCGCCTGCCGGGCCTCCGCCGTCTCCATCCTGGTCGACGCGGCGCCGGGCCAGATCAACCTCCTGATCGAGCGCGAGGTCGCGTTTGACCGCGAGCCCGATGGCTCACTCTCACTCGGGCTTGAGGGCGGGCACTCGGCGCGACGGATCGTCCATGTCGGCGGCAGCGAGACCGGCCGCGCGATCACCCAAACCCTGGCCGGACTGACCGCCAAGACCCCGGCGATCAGCGTTCGCGAGGGGGTCTCGGCGCTCGCTTTGTGGAGTCAGGGCAGCCGCTGCCATGGCGTGATCACCGATCGCGGCGCAATCTGCGCCCCCGCCACGGTGCTCGCGACCGGCGGCGCGGCGGCACTGTGGCAACGCACCACCAACCCGTGGGGTGCGATCGGCGCGGGCTCGGTCTTGGCGGCCGCCGCCGGCGCTGATCTGGCCGACCTCGAACTGTGCCAATTTCACCCGACCGCGCTGGCGCTGCCGGGCAACCCGCGCGACGGCGCCCTAATCACCGAGGCGATTCGCGGTGAAGGCGCCGCCCTGGTCGACCGGGCCGGTCGTCGCTTCACTGACGAACTGGCGCCGCGCGACCAAGTCAGCGGCGCGATCCTCGACCGGATCGATGCCGACGGCGCCGGATCGGTCGGCCTTGACCTGCGCGGAATCGACCTCGACCACTTCGCCACCGTGAAGCGAACCCTGGCCGAAGCAGGCCTCGACCCGAGCCTCGGCCCGATTCCGGTCGCCCCCGCCGCCCACTACACGATGGGAGGGATCAAGGTCGACCTCGACGCCCAGTCGAGCCTGCCCGGCCTTTTCGCGGTCGGCGAGTGCTCCTGCACCGGCCTGCAC
The DNA here is from genome assembly GCA_023251975.1 of bacterium. Classification (GTDB taxonomy): domain Bacteria; phylum Actinomycetota; class Thermoleophilia; order Solirubrobacterales; family 70-9; genus JAHEXU01. The sequence continues at coordinate 20,080 of JAHEXU010000046.1, forward strand.
GGCGCCAACCGCCTGGCCTCGAACTCACTCTCGGAATGCTTCGTCTTCGGCTCGCGGGCCGCTGCCGCCGCCGATCGCCGCTCGCAACCGGCAGACCCGACCGCGCCACTGCCAAACTTCCGCTTCGTCCCGCCAATGGCCGCGACCCGCGAGGCGGTCTGGAAGTACGCCGGGCCGCGCCGCCGGGCCGACCAACTCGAACGGCTGCTCGAGGACCCCTACCCGCTCGCGGCGATGATCGCCCGTGCCGCCTTGGAACGCCGCGAATCTCGCGGCCCACACCGCCGTGTAGATGCGCCCCGGATCGCCTCGGAGTTTGACGGCGTCCACCTGGTCCGTCGCCCTGACGGCGAGATCGTCCGCGAGCGTTGGACGTAGCGTTTCTTAACACTCTCCTAACACAAGCGACTTTTTGGCTCAATCTAGCCCTGCCAGACTCGTCGAGTTCAAGGAGTTGAGAGGCTGCGACGGTGCGATTTCAATCCGGCGCCGCGGCGGGCGAGGAGAGAGATGTACCAGTTCAGCCGTTCGATCTACCGGCAGCTTTCGCAGTCCGTGGTCGAAATACGACCGGGCAATTCGGTCAACCATCAACGCGTGCTTGATGCCTGCGAGGGCACGATCCATCGACTTGCCACCGACCGGCATTACTTCGCCCGACCGGCGCGCACGCTTTTTAAGGACATTCGGGCGTACTTCCCGATCCACGAGCAGTTGCGGGTCCATCAGATCGTCGAGCAAAGCATCGCCGAAGCGATCCGCTTCCTCGACGAACAGCCGGTCGAGGCGGCCTTCTTTGATCTCCCGCCATCTCCGTGCCACGCCTTTACCCGTAAAGGGGCGCAGTGTCAGCGGCTACCGCAGCGCGGTGACCTCTACTGCCCGTCGCACCGCCACCTCGCCGCCGAGTTCGACATCGAGATCGAATCCGAGCCCGCGATCCAGGAGCGGCTGCTCGCAGCCGCCTAAGTGCCCGCGGAAGAATAAGTGCTCGATTTAGGCGGTCGAGGACCGAGCGGGGCGGCGGCGGCGTGGGGCCGGAATAGCAGCGCTATTGCGGGCTCACGACGGCGCTGCATCCGCGACGGTAATCGGCCGCGTAAAGCCGCACTTATTCTTCCGCGGGCACTAAGTGCTCCCCGCCAGAAGTTCCCTCCGCATCGCAAGAAGGAGTTTCGCACCGGGCGGCGAATCTCGTGGTGATGGCATTAGCGGTCCAGATCAAGCTCAGCAACGAGGAGCGCTC
>JAHEXU010000047.1 GCA_023251975.1 bacterium
CGACAACCTCGTCGTGCTCAAGCCCCAAGACGCCGTTGAGCAGTACCCGGTCAACCTCCGCGACAACGCTCCACCATTCGCCTCGCGCCAGCGCCGAATCAAGCTCGGAGCTCCGCTCCGACAACCCACCCCAGGCCGCTGCCAAGGCATCCGGGTCAGGCACCGGCAAGCCAGCGGCCTCGCGTGGTTCCATCTTGAGGATTCCGCCACCGTAGGATCGACCCATCACCTCAGCGCCGAGCATCGTCGCCGAGTTCAAGGCCAACAACGGCAGCGCAGCGCGGGTGATGTCGGGCAGGCCCGGCTTCAGCCGCAGCCCGTGCATCGAGTTGACGAAGCTCGCGCCGGCCTCGTTGGAGATCAGGCGCGGGTATCGGTGCGACATATAGGTGAAAAACAGATCAGGCACCGGGACCGCAGACGGTCGCCACCACGGCGTCCGGACCCTGCACTTGTAGGCATCGGGAACGCCTTGCTCAAGGCCGTGCTCGAGGTAGGCCGTGAGCCCCTTCCCCCGCGCCGTTTTCTCGGGGTGGAGCAGCCAAACCCGGGCGCCCGCCAGCCTCAGCTCCTCCCACCGCTCCCGGGAGAACCGCAGCCCCTTGAGATGGCGCGTGCCTGGCGGGCTGATCCGCTTCAGGTGTTTTTCGGGGATGGCGTATTGCTGGCGAGTCGCTTCGGAGAGCGCGAAGAAGTCGTTGGCGCCCGTGACCGTCCCGAGTTCAGGGATCCCATACCTATCAAGCCGGGTCATCCGCGCCGAAACCGACCTAAAGAGTCGGCGGACATCGAACCCCAGCGTCAGATCTGTCCATTTGCCCTCCGCGGCCGGATTGGCACCAATCGGGTCGAGCGGGTGGATGTCGGCGAGATCCTCGGCGTCGTCGACATGGAATACGCAAAACGAGTCGCACGGGCCGGTGCCGTGCGCCACCAGCAGCACGACCTGCTCTTCGGCACCGTGAAATTGCAACCGCTCGAACATCACCAGGTTGACGACACCAAAGCGCCGGCGAAGCCAGCGCCGGATCGGTTCGGCGTAGCCGACCGTCAGGAGTTCAGCCGGCAGGACCATCGCGAGCCGACCGCTCGGGTTGAGAAACGCCGACGCATGGACGAGGCTCGCCGCCCACGAGGAAGCCAGACCCGAAAGGCGAACGCCTTGCGCCAGCGCGGCTGCCCTTGACCGCCGACGCGCCTCCCCGCGGTGCTCTTGGTAGCGGATGAACGGCGGATTGCCGATCACCGCGTCCTGCAAGCCAACTCGATCGCCGGGCCGGGAGGGCGTTGGTAGCTCAAAGAAATCCGAACAGACGAGATTGGCTCCGACTTCGAGTTCGTCGAGCGCCTCGCCGGATGCCTGTAGGGACCGGCGATGCAGATCGATACCGGTGAGTTGATTCGTGATCTCCTCCGCCGATCGGCCCATCGCTTGAAGCCGTTGCGCTGCCGCCACCAAGAAGACCGCCTCGCCGCAGGTCGGATCCATCACCTTCGCGTCAGGTCCGCGAATCGCCCACTCGCCAAGGAACTCGGCGATCGCAGGCGGGGTGAAGAACGCACCTCGCGCCTTGCGAAGACTTGGAGAATCACGAAGAGCAGTCGTCACGAGTGCTCAAGCTAGCGCGGCGATCGGACAGGGAACGTGCGTTCGATGCGGCTTGAGTCCGGTCAAGCGCGCGCGGCGCGCTTGCGGCGCGATCCGGGCAAAACCGGAAAACGCCTCGCCGGTGAGTGGAGGCATCACCCTCTCGACGCGCCCCGCCGTGTCGGCATTTCATCCCAGGTGCGGCCGTCGAGTAATCGTCCGCCCGATTTCGGGCGGTTTCCACCCCACTGCTTGAAGAAGTAGGCCACTTCTTGAGCAACGCAACGATCACGAAGATCCCGCAGCCAATCGATCTTCACCGGACGATGCCGCGGGCCCGACTCACCACCCGCAATCAGCCAGTCGATGTCGGTGAGGTCAAGCATGTCGAGCCGCCCAAGCAGAGGTTCGGCAGAAACGAATCGAACGACGGCGCCGACTTCGCGCAGAAAATCGGCCCGATTGACGAACCGGCGATTCTCGATCGATACGCCCATCCAAACGTTTGGATGCCAGCGGAGGTTTCGCTCGAGCGCGGCGAGACGCTCAGGTCGCTTGGTCAAGATCTGGAAGGTGTGGTGTTCGGCGCGCCCCATCACCTCGAAGACTTGCTCGATGTACTCGATCGGCACACCCTCGTGGAAGAGGTCGCTCATCGAGTTGACGAAGATCATCCGCGGGCGGGTCCACTTCAACGGCTGCTCGAGTCGCTGCGGCCAGAGCCGCAGATCGAATCCCTGCTCGTAGGGATGACCGGGAACGTCGCGGAAGCGCTCCGCAAACCTCTTTGCGTAGCAATGCGCACAGCCGGGCGAGATCTGATTACAACCCGTCACCGGGTTCCACGTCGCCTCGGTCCACTCAATCGCGCTGTTGTCAGCCATCCCTGCCTCGCTTCGCTACCCCCGGCGACGACGGGCCGGGTGGCGAGTCGTCCGGGCCATGGTGGACGAACGCGGCGGCGAGGTAGCGATAGGTGTATTCCTCGGCAAGCTTTCGCGAGTCGGCGAACACGATCGGCACCGCCGGGTAGCGCACCTGCAATCGGGCCACCAGCTCCAGCAGCCAGCCGGGTTGGGTGTGCTTGTCGTCCAGAAGCTTGCCGTAGCGCTCCTCGACGGCGACGGCGGCGGCGGGCTGCGCCGCGAGCTCGGCCATCGCGTAGTTCAGCGACCCATCGACCATCGACTTCGTAAAGTCCTCGAGCGACTTGCGCTCGACGACGGCGAGCAGTTGATCGCCGTGATGGACGCCGTAGTCGCCGATCGGTAGGGCGGCGCGGCGGCACTCGACCAGCCGCCCGGCGAACTTGTAGGGGTAGCGCTCGCGGGTGTCGATCGTGATCGTCAGCTCCGCCAGCCCGGAGGCGCGACGGGTCGGGACGCGCTGCCCCGGGCGGGCGCGCTGCGCCGTGCGGGCGGTCTGCCAGAAGATCATCGGCCGTCCCGAGGCGCGACCGACGTGTGGCTTGGTGAAGACGACCTGAGAGCGATTGTTCTTGCCGCGATCGAGGACGAGGTCGATCGCCGCGCCACGACGTTGGCAAACGCGAACGGCCACCTGTTCGATTATTTCGGCGTCCTGCGGCCATTGCTCAAGCGGGTGACAGTAGACCCGAGTGGTCGTCGGCCAGCGATCACGCGCCTTGAGCAGGACTCCGCCCTCAACCGGTATTCGCAGCAGATAGGGGAGCGAGCTGTCGGGATCGGGGTTGCGTGCGACTAGGAAGCAAGCCCCCGCCTCATCACTCACGTGGCGGCCTCGTTTGCGGAGGCGGCGAGCGACGGCGGTGAGTTCGTCGGCAGAGCGCAGCGCGCCCTTGAGCGGTGTAGCCCTCGGCCCGGGTTGAGCGAGCGGTCGCGGAAACCCGCATCACAAGCCTGACCCCGACTCACGGTGGGGTCGACAAACACTCGGTCGAGCGCTTCGGGGAGCGCGATCGGCTCGGCCCGCGCCGCGACCCGCGCCCCCTCGATCGTGACCAACGCGCCGCCCACGACCCCCATCATCGCACCCTCCTCAAGGCCGCGCCCTCCCCGCGTCTGGGCTCGCGGCAGGTGCGTTAGATCATTGCGCTAGATCAGGTTGGGTCGTCGTCGGGCGTGCCTTGCTCGCTCAGCGCCGACTGGTTGGCCGCGTTGAGCGCCAGGCAGCTACGACAGAAATCTTCGCCGAACGGGGTCAGGTGGATACTGCGACGAACGATCTTTGCCATCCGAACCGAATTGATGGCATCAAGGACATCCGGCTGCGCCTCGATCACCTGGTAGCGATGGGCGTCACGCAGGGTCTCGCGCGAGAACCAGATCAGGCCGAGCCGGAACAGGTTGTTCAGATAGGCCGGGACTCGATCGACGTAGCGACACCCGGAGCGGGCTCCGATCATCGACAGCCCGGGGGCAATCAGCTCGGAGTTGAAAACTCCGAGCGGCCCGCCGGTCCGGACATCGACGGTTGGCTGCGGTCCCTCAGCCAAAAGCAGCCGCAGAATCCTTGCCTCGTCGGGGGCGATCTCGTTGATGATTCGCTCGTAGGCGGGGTGGGCGTCCTCGGAGTAGTTGACATCGCGGGAATCGCGCAACAGGCCCGCGCCGCGCTCCCGAAGCTCGTCCTCAAGCACCGCCTCGATGGTGCTAAAACTGCCGGTGACACGAGCCGCGGTCGCGGCCGCGGCCGTCCGGACCGCGTCGCCGACCTGGGTCTGGGGAACCACCTCACGAAATCGCGTGTCGGCGCCGGTTACGTCGGCCAGGCCGCGCGCCGCCGATTCGATGTCAGACAGAAGCTCGGCGGCGGCGCTCGGCGAGACGGCGGCGCGAGCGAGACGGCGGCCAGCCCGCGCCGAGGCACCGACCGACCACTGCGCGGTGTGCCACCAAGTCGACGCGGCGACCCGCAACAGCGCGGCCGGGTCGGTCTCGATCGAGCGGGGAGAAGCGCCGGGACCGACGATCTCGGTCGAGTTTGAGGCCTCCTCGCTCATCCGCCGCTGACCCCGAAGATCGCGAGATGGAGCAGGCCACCGCAAAAACCCATCAAGGCGCCGTGCGCGTAGAGCATCCACTCGTCCTGCTTGATCGCCGAACGCAGCATCTCGACGAAGTCGCGCGAGGGCATCTCGCGGGTCCGCTGCGCGATCAGGGTTTCGATCTTGGCGCTCTGGCGCTTACTGAATTCGGGGTCTCGGAACGGGGTCATCGTGTAGCCGACCGACTCGCGGGCGACCGAGCGGCGGATCGCATCGTACTCGCGTGTACCGACCGCAACCCGAACCGCCGCCCGCATCGGACCCGAGGCCCGGTCGATCGCCGGTCCCATCGCGTCCTCAAGCATCTGCCGGGTCCGATCGCCACGCGGACCGTTGAGCAGGAAGTCGCCGATATTCTCGAGCGTCACGACATCGTCGGCGATGATCCCGGCGTAGACATCAGCGACCTCTTGCTGACGACGCAAGAAGAGGCCGTGCAGCTTGAACGGTCCGATCTTCTTTTCTTCGACCGGCTCGAAGATCAGCGACATCCCGAGCAGGTTGGTGGTCCAGCCGACGATCACGCCCATGATCGGCAAAAGCCAACCGGCGTGGGCAAAGTGATCGATCGCCGCGACCGGAATTCCAAGCAGGAAGCCGAAGATGAAGCCGAAGTTGACCATCAGGTTGAGTTCGCGCTGGCCGACGTCGCGGAAGATTCGGTTGACCAGCGCCGGGTTCTTCTCGAAGTGGTCGATCACCATGATCTTCGGGTCGAGCAGTTGGTCGATGTGAACGCCGATCTCGTCGGTGATCTGACGGACGATCTCGGGAAGTTGCTGTCGGACCCGATCGTAGATCGCATCCTTGGCGCGCTCAGGAAGGTCGGCCCACAGGTTCGGATGCTCGCGGCGCATCACTCCGCCGACGATTCCGGGAATCTCGGGCTCGAACATCGAGACGATATGCGCGGCGATCTGATCAGGCTCGAGCTGCTGGTAGAACTCGGCCGGGGTACCGAGCTTGGCGATCGCCTTGTCGACCGCGATCGATCCCATCTTGGCGGCGCGCGCCGGCACAATCCCCTGCCACCCGATCCCGCCCTGCATGATCCCCGGCACCTCTTGCAGTTTGCGCGGCAACAGGGTCGCGACTCGCGACAGCCCGGGGATAATCACGCCGTGGAAGCGGACCGGGTTGAACAGCATCAAGACGCCGCTCCAATTAATCAGCCAGCCGATCGCGGCGGTAAAGACCGGGATCGTCGCGAGCGCGAACCAATCAACCGACTCCGAGGCAACCGGTAGGCTCACCGGCCAGACCCCGGTCGCGAATTATCTGCTTCTCTCCTCAAAAATCGCACCTTCCCGATCCCCCCCTACGGTATTCGATTCGTCAAGTCGGCGAACCGGCCGAACGGCAGCGCAATGGGATTGCCCACCGATAGCCTCGGCCTCGAGCAGGCGGTTCGTGCCCTCGCCGACCGCCGGGTCGGATCGCTTCAGCTGGTCGAGGCGGCGCTGGCGGCGATTGACGCATCGCAGCCGACGCTGAATGCCTTCAAGTTGGTTCGCGCCGAAGCGGCGCTGACGGAAGCGCGCTTGGCCGACCAACGGCTCGACGCCGGCGAGCGGCTGCCACTGCTCGGGGTGCCGATCGCGATCAAAGACGACACCGACATCGCCGGATCGCCGACCGCCTTCGGATGTCCTGGCGAGTTCCCGCCAGCGAGGGCCGACGCCGAGTTGGTTCGTCGCCTACGAAGCGCCGGCGCGATCGTCGTCGGCAAGACCAACACACCCGAGTTCGGGCAGTGGCCGATCACCGAGGGTCCGGGGTTTGGGGCAACCCGAAACCCGTGGAGCCTCGACCACAGTCCGGGCGGATCGAGCGGTGGATCTGCTGCGGCGGTCGCGGCTGGCCTGGTCGCCGCAGCGGTCGGATCGGACGGGGCCGGATCGATCCGAATCCCGGCCGCCTGGACCCACCTGGTTGGAATCAAGCCGCAACGGGGCCGCGTTTCCGCCTGGCCCGACCCGGATCCGTTCAACGGCCTGACCTGCAATGGCACGCTGGCCCGGACCGTCGGCGATGCGGCGCTCTTGCTCGACGTGCTGTCGGGGAATCATTGCGACGATCGCTTCCAACCGCCGCCGCCCGACGAACCGTTCGCCGCCACGGCGGCCCGCTGCGATCCCGGCAAGCTGCGAATCGCGCTCGCGCTGAAGATCCCGTTCAGCGGCCCCCCGGCCCGGCTCGACCCGGTGGCGCGATCCGCGGTCGAGGAGATCGCCAACGCGCTGGTCGGCCTCGGTCACGAACTGATCGAGGCGAGCCCGCGCTACGGACTGGTCGGCGCTGGCTTTATGCCGCGCTCGATGGTCGGGATCCGTGAGTGGACTGAGCGGGCAGTCGAGCTCGGGGCCAGCGCCGTGCTCGACCCCCGAACCCGCGAGAACGCCCGCAATGGTCGCCTCCTGGGGCCGCTGTTGCGGTCCGCGCGCGCCTCCGAGACCCTGCTGCAACGTCAAATCGGGGCGATCTTCAACCGGGTCGATGTTGTCCTCACCCCGACGACAGCCCAGCCGCCACTCCCGATCGGTGCGATCGACGGCCTCAGCGGCTGGGAGTCCGACAAGCGGATCGTCGCCGCCTGTCCCTACGCCTGGCCCTGGAACGTAATCGGCTGGCCCGGGATCAGCGTCCCCGCCGGCCTGACCCCCGACGGACTGCCGCTGGGAGCCCAACTACTCGGCCCCGCCAACAGCGAGCCGACCCTGATCGCCCTGGCCGCCCAGCTCGAGCAGGAGCGGCGGTGGCAGGACAGGTGGCCTTTGCGGTGAGCGCGGCCGGATCAACGCGGCCCAGGGCAGTCAGCCCGCCCGGATGGCGATAACCGAGATGTCGGCGATGGATATCCTCGCATCGTGGTCCGAATCGCTACAGGTCAGGTCGAAAGTGTGCGAGCCTGCTGGCATCTGATCCGTAATGTGGGAATCGCCGAAGCCTTCATAATCTCCAGATCCCTCAAGGCTAAGAATCCGAAGCGTCGAGCCAAGCGCGACGTGGTCGGCCTCGAGTTGGCAACTCAGCTCGTACGGAGCCACAGCGCCGCTGTTCGGCCGGACGATCCCGTTCGCCTGAATTGCAACCTTCGCGGGAACCGGCAGGTAAGTAGTCGTTCCGGCGCAGTGGATAAACGTCGCGTCTTCCGGGTCGCAGACACCCGTGTCTCCCTCCATCACGATCTGCTCCTGCAGCCGCAACGACGCCGTATCGACATCCTGGCCAGTCAACGACCCGTTGCGGACCTCTTGGCTGCGAACCGCTCCGTCGCGAATCTGTCCGGGACCGACACTATCCCGGCTCATCGCCCAGGCGCCTCCGAGCCCAAGCGAGCAAAACAGCGCCAGGATCGAAAGGACGTTGGCAACGGCGGGGTTATTGAAGCTTCGCTTGATCATCGCGACGGAAGGATAGTCAGCTTGCGGGTCGGAGTTCTCACCGTACCCTTGTAGGGCCAAGCTGCCTCGGGCGCGACCTTGGCCCGAAACTTGTAGGTCGTCGGCTGGGTGTAAAAGCGCCGCAGTTGGTAGGTGAGCCGGAATTTGCCCTCCGCGTCGGTTCGCAGCGCCTCGCGGATCGTCCCCCAATCGTCACCTCTTTCCTTGACCTGGACCTCGACGAGCTTGCCCTCGCCGGGAACACGGGCGAAGTACCGCCCGACAGATCCGCTGAAGACGTCCCGCTCGCCCGCCCGGACGTGGCGCCGCGAGAGCCGCATCGCGGCGCTGTTTTTAACGTTGTAATCGATCTGGTTGCTCTCGTCGGCGATGTAGCGGGGCGAACCGTCGTAGGAAACCGCAACCTCGCGCGATGGTCCGCCCGGGATCGTCGACTGGTACTCGCCATTGGTATCAGTCATCACGGTCCGCACCCGCCGATCGATCAGCGAGCCCTCATCAAAGGTTTCGACAACCTCAACCGATGCCCCGGAGATCGGGCGTCGGCGAGCATCAACCAACTGGCCCGTGACCACGCTCGGCTCGCGGTACCCGACCAGCACCGAGTCCTTGCCCTCCGGCAATTCGGCGGTCAGGGCAGTTGCCGCCTTGAGCGGGAAGTGCAGGATCATGTCCGACCCGTTTTGACGGCTGTCCGTGATTCGAGTGTTGCCGGCCAGATCGAAGACCTGGAGGCGGAACCCGTAATCGCCGGGCGCGTCATGCTGCGAGTCGACCCGTGCCTGCATCTCGCCGCCAACCAGATCGGTCGCGAGCGGGATGAACTCGCCCTCGGGCAGGGCTCGGTACGAAATCCGGCCGCGAGTGACCCCCGAAGTCGCGTCGAATACCGGTGCCCGGATCAGCTCCGGATCTTCCTCGTCTTGGGCGTTAGCGAAGCCTGCGGTCGGGGCGGTGTTGTCGACCTGGATCGTCTTGGACTCGCAGGTTTGGTTGCCGGGGTTACCGAAATCGGTGGCGCAGACCCGGAGCGTGTTTTCACCGTCATGGAGCGGCGTCGCGGCGCTATCGAGTTGTGCGATGCGCTGCATGCCCGACTCGCAAGGCTGCAGCAGGGCGACGAGGCGGGTCGCGCCGAGTGTCTGGCAAGCGCCAGCCCAAGTTTCGATGGGCGATCCGCCCGCGCTCAACCCAAGGAGCTCGAGCCCGGCATTCTCATCCCCAGCGTCAACGATGACTGGATTCACTCCGGTGACCCAGCCGTCGTGCGTCGCGGGGCCGTCGATGGTTACCGTCGGCGGCGCCTCGTCCCGCAAGGTGATCTCGAGGTTGCGAACGAACGCCTTGGCCTGATCGGAAGACTTGCAGCCGCCGATGATCGTGCATTCGAGCTCGAAGCCGACGGCGGCCTGGCCGCTCCCGGTCCAGGTTCGATGCTGATAGGTCGCGGAACCGTTCTCGCCGACCGCAAATCCATGCCGGGCTGCGTCGTCGCCCTCGACGAAGACGCGGGCGCGATAGCCGAGGTCGTTGCGGAGCTTGGCGTCGACCTCGACCTTGACGATCCGGGTGTCGGCGGGGGCACGCCAGATGTAGCCGGCGGTGTGGTTGAACGGAGCGGGATCGCCGTCGATCACCTCGAGGTCGTTGCCATCGGCGTCGCGCTGGCAGTTGTTCTTGACCGCGAACTCGGTGTTTTGGAAGCGATCGGCGACGGCGATGTCGCGGTGTAGCGGATGGCACTGAACCAACGTGTAGTCACCGGTCGCGGCCTCGGCGAGACCGGGCGCGGCGGCCAAACAGGCGGCGCCGACGGCCACCGCGATCCGACCTCGAGGGACCCGGCGGGCGGTGCGCGAGCGGGTGGTCGGGCGGTTCGAGTTTCGGTTCATCCTTGATTCTCCTTGGGGTCCGTGAAGGTCTTCACCCCTACAACCCCGGGGTCGGCTTCCGTGCCCCCCCGGTGCGGAAATTAATTTCGCCCAGCGAGTCGGCGCAATATGGCGGCGACGGGTAGAGATGTCAAGCGCGAGCCCGAAGAATTTTCCGAGCTGGACATTGGGTCCCGGATACCGTGTCGGTCGATGGACGCGCGACCGCCGCCGCACCTCGATGGCTGGACGAGCGCGCGCGCGGCTGTGATCTCGCTTGTTCGTCGTCGCCGTGATCGGATGCGGTTGCGATCCGCGGCCGAATGCCGGGGTCATCCTCGCCGCGATCTGAGAGCCAGCGGCGCAGAACGCGGGGCTGGCAGCCGCCAACGCCAGCCTCGAACGCCGGATCGCCGCGCTCGAAGCGAGCAGTGCCACCCCTTAAGCGGTGGTTCGGTCCGGGGCTGAACCCGGGGTTGGGTCCGGGGCTGGACGATCCGACGCTGAAATGGGAGTGGCTTGGGTCGCCTCAAAGCGTCGGCTCGCCCGCAGCATCAGCCAGGTCATCGACACCATCCAGGTGAAAAAGGCGACGCAGAGCAGATACCAGGCGAGGACGCCGTTCCAGGCGAACGGTCCACTGTGGGTGAAGACAACCAGGCTCCCGAACGCGACCGCGAGCGCCGACCAGATCGACAGGTAGGCCGACCAGCGCGGCAGCAACGGCTGCTCGCGATTGTCCCGGAAGACGACGAACGCGACGATCAGCATCTGCGCCATCGCGGTCCCGACGATGCCGACATACGGCAGCCAGGCAAGGTCGTTCAACGTCTGGACGATCTCGGCGCTTCGCTCGGCCCGATAGGCGGCGGTCTGCCAGGCGAACTGCGGGAACAAGAACTCCAAGATCAGGCAAGATCCGGCGATCAACTGCGCGATCGCGAGCGGAGAATCTGGTCCTGAGATTCGCCGAATCTGGTGGGTCAGCGCCGCCACGAAGAAGGCGAGCAGCGGCGCCGCCGCCGAGGCAATCCAGATTCCGACCCGGATCCGGTCGCGCTGGTCGATAAACATCCGCTGCACCTGCTGGGCTGGCAGCGATGGCGAGGGCGGCGGGATAAAGCCCGCCACGATCGCAAACCCAACCAAGAAGATCGGGGCAAACCCGATCCCGGCCCAGATACAGATCCGCTGCTGTCGCTCCGTCATCGGCGCGCTCGACCGAGCGGGGGTCGTTTCGTCGTCAACGCGGCTGCGAGCGCCGCCGCTGCGGCCTCGCACCACTCCCTCATCAAGGTCAAGGTGAGCAGACCCTTGCCCGGCGGGGCTCGTCCCGGCCCCTTGAGATGATCGCACCCGATCCCGCCGAGGTAGCGATGCTCGGCCCTCGGCACCATCGTATAGACCGCGCCCAGCGCGGCCGGGGGGCTTGAAAGTGCGAGGTTTGGGGTCAGAACCTTGTAGCGGCGAACCGCCTTCAACCATTCGGCGCGCCACCCGTCAAGGTCGCCTCGGACCGCTGCCGCAACCTGCGCAGGCAGCGCGACAACGCAACCGGCGACTCGGTCTGAGTGCTCTCCGGCACCGTCGCGCCAGGTTACCTGCGCCCCTTCGCCGGTCTGCAGAACCTCCAACACCTCAGCCCCGGTCACGATATCGAGTCGCTCGGCGAGTCGGTCGGGATACTCAGCCATGCCGCCTCGGAACCCAAGCAAACGGGCACCGGCGAACAGGGCCACGATCCCGAGGAACTCGACCCGCGACACCTGCTCGGGCTCGGCCGCGAAGATGCCGCGGATTACCGCGCTGATCAGGTAGTCACCGATCTCGGGAGCGAGCGTACGGTCGGCCCACGAGGCGAGCGTCTCGGTGTCGAAGCGACCGGCTTCGGTAATCCGCTGCGGGGTGGCGAGCCGGGCGCGAGCCGGGCGGATCGCAGCTTGGCCCTCCCCGACAAGGCTCCGAGCCTCGCGAACGCCCGGACCGGACGGGTGCCGTCGAGGTGGTGAATCTCTGCGTCGCGGACCAGACCGAAGGTGAAGCCACCCTCCGTCAGTGAATCCGCGAGGCCGACCTGAGCCGCGATCTCGAGCAGGTTGCGGTAGGTCGAGGGAAGAAAGATCGCGCCGGTGTCGAGCAGGAAGCCGTCGCGGCGCTTCACCGCCATCTTGCTGCCCGCTCGATCGGCGCCTTCCAGCACCCTAACTCGGTGTCATGCCTGTTGAAGGCGGTATGCGGCCGCCAGGCCGGCCGGGCCACCGGCGGCGGCGATTACCTCGGAGTCAGAGCGTTGCTCGACCGACATCGAACCTGCCGCTCACCGCAGGCCGAACGACCGGGAGATGATGTCGCGTTGAATTTCGTTGGTCCCGGCGTAGATCGGAACGACCAGCGCGAACCGAACCAAGCTCTCCATGTCGTACTCGGTGGCGTACCCGTAGCCACCCATCATCTGCATGCCCTCGAGCGTCGCCCGCTTGGCAACCTCGGACGCCTTCACCTTCGCCATCGAAGTGAGCGCCGAGATGCCCGCCTCGCCGGCGTCCATCCGAGCCGCCACCTCGTAGGTGATCAGCCGAGCGCACTCGACCTCGGTGGCGAGGTCGGCGATCCGGTGGCGCAGCGCTTGGAAGCTGCCGATCGGCTTGCCGAACTGTTTGCGCTGCTTGACGTAGCTGAGCGTGTCGTCGAGTGCCCGCTGGGCCAGCCCGAGACCGACCGCCGCCGCCAGCAGCCGCTCACCGTCGAGGCCGGACATGATCTGACGAAAGCCCTGGCCGATTTCGCCGACCACCGCATCGGCCTCAAGCAGAGCGTCGGTGTAGAAGACATCGTTGACCTCGCGCCCGCCCATCGTCGAGATCCGGCGGGTCTCGACCCCGTCGAGGCCGCTCGGGACCTCGAAAATCGTCAGCCCCTGATGCGGCTTTTCCTCGCGACTGGTCCGCGCCACCAGCAGGGTGCGGTCCGCGATGTGGGCAAATGAGCACCAGGTCTTTTGACCGTTGATGATCCAGCCGTCGCCACCGCGCTTCGCGGTGGTTGAAATTGCGGAGACATCGGAGCCGGCCCCCGGCTCGGAAATCGAGATCGCCATCACCTTGCCCTTGGCGATCTCAGCCAGCGCCTGTTCGCGTTGGCGCTCGGAGGCGAAGCGCTCGTAGCACCCCTTGACCGTGGTGGTCGGCCCGATCGCCTTGACCGGAACCAGGCCTCGGTGGATCTCCTCGAACAAGACCGTATGGGTGACGTGATCCTCGCTCGCCAGCCAGCCGAACTCGGCCAGTTTGGTGTAGAGCGGGGTCGAGTGCTCCTCTTCATCGGGATCGAGCCAGGCCTCGCGCTGCTCGCGGCTGCCACACTCGCGCCAGGCAAAATCGCGAATCGCATCGCGGAAGGCGAGCTGTTCGTCGCTCAGATTCATGTCTGCGGGAAACGGTGGTCGGGGAAGAGCCCGGCCGCAACGGCGTTCTTTAGCACCGCCGGAGCGCCCCCAGCCACCACGTTGGTGATCGCATCACGATGGATCCGCTGGATCGGATAATCGGCGGTAACGCCGTAACCGCCATGCAACTCAAGCGACTTCAGGGTGATCTGGGGACCAACCGTGGCACCAAAAAGCTTCGCAGTCGTAACCATCTGGAAGTCGGGGAAGCGACCCTCGTGTGCGGTCATCGCGGCGCGCCAGCAGAGCAGCCGGTGCGCCTCGATCTGGGTCCACATCCAGGCGAGGTCGTGGTAAACGGCCTGGAAGGTAAGCAGCGGCTTCCCAAAAGCCTGTCGCTCCTGAACTCGCTTCGCCGCCTCGTCGTAGGCCGCCTCCATGGCGCCGAGCCAGAAGGCGCAGTTGTGAAGGCGCTCCATGTTGAAGGCACGCATCAGTCGGCCGAACTGGCCGCGGTCGATCAGCAGGTTCTCGACCGGAACAACAGCATCGTGGAAGCTGAGATCGCCGTGGGGAATTCCGCGATCGCCGATAAAGCTGGGGCCACGGGCGACCGTCACCCCGTCGAAGCCGTCCTCGACGATCACCGCGCCGATCCCCTTGGCACCGGGCAGGTCGTCAAAACGGACGAACACAGCGTGCAGGTGGTTGACGACCGCCCCGGTGACGTAGTTTTTGGAACCGTTGAGGATGAACCTGTCGCCGTCGCGAACCGCGGTCGTCTCGAGGTGGGTCAGATCAGAACCGTGCAGCGGCTCGGTCAGGGCGATGTTGCAGCCGCGGCGCCCGGCGACGATGTCGGGAAGGTACTTCTCCTGGACGGCATCTTGGCCGAGCAGAACCATCGACGGCCCGGGTCCGCTGGTGCAAAAAAGCGGCTCACCGACCAGCCAGGACTGCGACGCCCGAAAGATCGCCTCGGCCGCCAGGAAGTACTCCATCGCGCCGAGCCCCTGGCCGCCGTGCTCGATCGGCATCGTCAACGCGAAAAGGCCGAGCTCGCCGATTCGATCAAAAATCGCTCGATAGGGGGCATCGTCGGACTCGTCCCACCCTCGCGCCTGGTCGCGAAACTCCTCGCCGGCAGCGACCGCACGCGCCTGCAGCGCGAGTTGCTCGGGAGTCAAAGCGAAAACCATCGACGGCCGAATCTAACACGATTAGATAATCCCCGGGGGCGCTGAGCGGGCCCGCACCCTTCGGAATCTACCCGAGCAACTTCCCGAGTCGCTCAAAGCGTGAATCATCGCCGTCGAGGAACTGGCGCAGCCATGAGACGAGGTTTCCGACATCGAGGCGGTCCCCCGATTCGTGCTGGATGACCGCGGGCGATATCGACCAGTCCTTCGGCCGGTCAAACAAGACGATGCAGATCAACAGATCCTCGATCGATCGGACCGGTGCCTCGCGATCAGCGAACGGCTGGCGGCCAATGCGCCGCGCCATCGAGCAGTGGAAGTCGGTGTCGGCGAAGAAAAGATCGGCGTAGGTAGTGCCCCAAAGAGCTCGCCCCTGCCCATCGCGTCCAACCGGCGCTTGCAGCTTGGCGAGATCCTCCGACGCGAGGGCCATTAACTAGCCGAGTTGGGCCAAGATCTCGTCGCTGGCGTCCCGGGGGCAAAAAGACGTTGATGTCGATGTCGAGCGTCGAGCGCGGTTCGCGGTGGTAGTTGATCGCGATCGCGCCACCGAGCGCGTACGGTACGCCGCTGCGATCAAGCTGATCGATCAGCTCAACCACCTTCTGGGTCCAGCTCGGGCCCGACGGGTCTGGCTGCGGTTCGAACGCCTCGGAAGGCTCAATCATCAGGCGCCCCTGCGGGCGCCCAACCCCCTTGCCTTGATTGTCCCGGCGATGCGGGGCATCTGTTCGGGGATGCCGCGGATCCCCGCTTGCTCGGACATCTGCTGGGCGTAATCGGACAACGCGCAGGTGGCGTCGGCGTGTTGTCGTGGCGATGCGGCGCGTCAGTGACGCACGAATCCACGGCCGCAGCGCGCCCGGATCGGGGCGACGGAGGGGGAGGGATTCGAACCCTCGTCGGACGATTAATCGCCCGAAACGGTTTTCGAGACCGCCGCATTCAACCGCTCTGCCACCCCTCCGGGAGACACCGATTCCGGTGCGGAGCGGGAAGCGTAGCGCTCTCAGGCTGGACCGGACTCAAGACGCCGCGACCGCGGGGCGATGAATCCTCGACCCAACATTTGTCCGGTCCGATCGTTGCGTCGAGTCTGATGCGCCTCAGAATTTCCATCTCGCACAGCCTGCGCCGACGACAGCTTGCCGCCGCGCTGGCGGCCGCATCCGTGCTGGCAAGCGGCGGCTGCGGGGCCGCCGCGCTTGAGGGCAGCGGCAAGCTGATCGAGGGCGGGACGATGACGCTCGGCGTCAGCTCGCAGCCCGACTTCCTCGACCCGGCGCTCTCCTACACCGCGAGCGGCTGGGAGGCGATGTGGATCGTCTACACGCCGCTACTCACCTACGCCCACGTCGAGGGCCCGGCCAAACTGATCCCCGGCCTCGCCGACGCGCTACCGCGAATCTCGACGGACGGTCGCACCTACGCGCTGCGACTGCGCCGGGGCCTCACCTACTCCGACGGACAGCCGGTTCGGGCCTCGGACTTCGAGCACTCGGTGGCGCGGGTCCTCTACCTCGGCTCGGGCGGGGCGCCGTTCTTCGAGCCGATCGAGGGCGCGATCGCCTACGAAAAGGCGGGCCGGGCGGACGACGACATCTCCGGGATCGAAACCGACGACCAAAAACGAACCATCACGATCCATCTGACCGGCCCCGACGCATCGTTTTCGGATGTCCTGGCGATGAACTTCGGCGGCCTGGTGCCGCGATCCACCCCGTTTGAGAACCTGACCAAGGACCCTCCTCCCGGGGTCGGCCCGTACGTCATCACCGAGTCGATCCCGAACCGCGACTTCGTGCTGGAGCGCCGCCGGGACTTCCCCGGCCTCGGGATCGACGGGGTCCCGGCTGGCCACGTCGACACGCTGCGAACGCTGATCATCAAGAGCCAGGCGCAGCAGACCCAAGATGTTCTCAACAACGAACTCGACTACATGCACGACCCGCCCGATACCGACCTGAAGCCGACCGTGCTCGCCCAGGTCGGCCCTGAGGGCAGCGAACCGCAGCGCTACGAGTCACAACCGGCAACCTCGACCTACTTCTTCTTCCTCAACACCGCGGTTGCCCCGTTCGATGACCCGCTGGTCCGCCAGGCGGTCAATGTCGGGGTCGATCGAGCCGCCCTGGCCCGGCTGTTCGCCAGCGAGTTGACTCCCGGCTGCTCGTTTTTGCCGCCGGGTTTCCCCGGTTACGACAAGGGATTCGACACGACCGAGTGCCCGTTTGGCGATCCGAGGGAGGCGCCCGACATCGAACGCGCCCAGGCCCTACTCAGCGAGGCCGGGGCGGTCGGCGCCGCCGTGACCGTCTGGGGCTACAGCGGCTCGCCGACCTCGCGGGTCACCGAGGCCTACGCCGACCAGCTCTCCGAGATCGGGTTCGATGTCGATCTCAAGATCCTTGACACCGGCGTCTACTACCAGGCGATCGCCGACCAATCCGAGTACCCGCAGACCGGATTCACCAACTGGTTCGCCGACTTCCCGCACCCGCTCAACTTCTACTTCCTAGTCGACGGCGACTCGATCCAACCGCAAAACAACCAAAACACAGGCAACGTCAACGACCCGCGGATCAACTCCGAGATCGCCTCGCTGCGCCTCCAACCCGATGTCGCGGCGGTTGCGAACCGCTGGGCCGCCCTCGACCGCTATCTGGTCGGCGAATGCTCCTACATCGTCCCCTACGGCCACCGAACCCTGGCGACCTTCGTATCGGAGCGGGTCGACTTCGACTCGATCGTCTTCCACCCGCTGTTCCTCAACGACTATACGTCCTTCCAGCTCAAGGACCTGGGGTGGTGATCCGATCGGTCAATAGGGGACGCGAACCGTTGACGGCTCGCGCCGCCGCCACCGAGCCCCGCCTCCCGGATGAATGCCAGCGCTGCCAGTCCACTCGCCACCAGCCCGGCCGAGTTGATCGGCGGAGCGGCCGCCGCGCGGCCGCTTGATCGCAGCCTTTGGGCGCTGGCGCTACGGCGGCTCAGCGCCAACCGCGGCGCGATCGTCTGCGGTGCCGTCTTCGCCCTGCTTGCAATCTCCTGCATCGCGGCGCCGCTTTGGTCAAACCAGGTCGCCCATCGCAGCCCGACCGACCAGCCCGGAACCGGCGAAACCGTCTCGTCCCACGGCAAGCAGGTCGAACCGCTCTCGATCGACGGGATTCCGATCGGTCCGACCTGGCACGGCGAGTACTTCCTCGGCGCCGACGCGAGCGGCCGCGACATCATGGTCCGACTCCTCTACGGCGGCCGTAACTCGCTTTTGATCGGGATCTCAGCGGCCCTGCTGACGACCGTCCTGGCGAGCGCCTGCGGCCTTCTCGCCGGTTACTTTCGCGGCTGGGTCGACGCCATCCTGGCGCGGTTGATGGACCTGATCTGGGCCTTCCCGGTGATCCTGCTCGGGGTCGCGCTCGGCACCGTGCTGAGCCTGTCGGGCCTCTCGATCGGGCCGCTTCGGATCGAAAGCGGCTCGCTGGCGCTGCCGATCGCGATCATTGCCTTCGTCCACATCCCCTACCTGGCACGGCCGATCCGCGGCGAGGTGATGGGCCTGCGCGAGCAAGAGTTCGTAACCGCCGCCCGCGCCCAAGGAATGAGTTCGTGGCAGATCATTCGCTCCGAGATCGTGCCGAACCTGACCTCGCTGATCGTCACCTTCTTCCCACTGATCCTCGCCAACGCGATCCTGCTCGAGTCGGCGCTGTCGTTCCTCGGTGCCGGGGTGCAACCGCCGAACCCGTCGTGGGGCACCCTGATCGACGACGGGGTCGCCCGAATCATCAGCGCGCCCCACCTCGCGATCGTCCCCGGCGCGATGCTGGCTCTGAGCGTGCTCAGCCTCAACGTCTTTGGCGACGGAGTCCGCGACGCCCTCGATCCGCGCGGCACCCCGCGTCGACGGAGCCGCGGGGGCCGCTGAAGGTGGCCCGCTTCGTCGTCCAACGCCTCGGCTCGATGCTGTTCGTCCTATTCGCGATCTCGGTGATGACCTTCGCGATCTTCAACGTGATCCCCGGCGGCGACCCGGCGGAGCGGATGGCCGGCCGCCACGCCACCGAGCCGCAAATCGAGCGAATCCGCGAGGAGTGGGGGTTTGACCGGCCACTGCCGACGCAATACCTGGTGGCGATGCAAAAGGTGGTGAGCGGCGATCTGGTCTTCTACTTCAGCGGCCTCGACGTCGAAGACGAAATCGCCAAAGGCCTCCCCCGGACCCTCTGCCTGGCGCTTGGCGCCGGTCTGATCTGGATGTTGTTTGCCTCCGGGCTCGGCCTGTTCTGCGCGATCCGGGCCGGCGGAATCGCCGACCGTACGATCGGTCTGCTCGCCTTCGCCGGCCTGTCGATGCCGGTTTTTTGGATCGGCGCCCTGATGAATCACTACCTCGGGTTCAAGCTGCATTGGTTTCCCAATGGCGGCTACGTCCCGCTTACCGAGAGCCCATCGCAATGGCTTTGGCACATGGTGCTGCCGTGGACCGCGCTGTCGATCGTCTTCATCGGCGTCTATTCGCGAATCCTCCGCGCCAACATCCTCGACACGGTCAACCAGGACTTCGTCCTAACCGCCCGCGCAAAGGGTTTGAGCGAGCGTCAGGTCCTGATTCGCCACGTCCTGCGCAATTCAATCACCCCAATCGTCACCCTGTGGGGTCTCGACTTCGGCGCGATCATCGGCGGCGGCGCGATCCTGACCGAATCGGTCTTCAACCTGCAGGGGATCGGTCAATACACCGCTGATGCAGTCGGGCAGCTCGACCTGCCGCCGCTGATGGCGGTGACGATGCTCGGGGCGAGCCTGATCGTTGTCTTGAACGCGATCGTCGACATCCTCCATGCGCTGCTTGATCCGCGGGTCAAGCTGAGCGGTCGCGAGGCGAGCTGAGGTGTCGGCCCCTTTGCTCGAGGTCCGCGACCTTCGGGTCGAGTTCGCGACCGAGCGCGGCTCGCTGCGCGCGGTCGACCGCGTCAGCTTCGCAATCAACCGCGGCGAGGTGGTGGCGATCGTCGGCGAATCGGGCTCGGGAAAGTCGGCCACCGCGCTCAGCCTGCTCGGGCTGTCGCGCGGCGCGGCGACGGTTGGCGGCTCGGTCCAGTTCGACGGGATCGACCTGCTCGGCTGCGATGGCCCGACCCTGCGTTCGATTCGAGCCGCTCGGATCGCGATCATCTTCCAGGACGCAATCAGTGCGCTCAACCCGGTCTACCGGGTGGGCGACCAGGTCGCCGAGGTGATCACGGCGCATCGCAAAATCGCCAAGAAAGCAGCCCGCGCCAAGGCGGTGGCGCTGCTGGCCGAGGTTGGGATCCCCGATCCGACGCTGCGGGCACGCTCCTACCCGCACGAGCTGTCGGGCGGGATGCGCCAGCGAGTGATGATCGCAATGGCGATCGCGCTAGGCCCGGAACTCCTGATCGCCGATGAGCCGACGACCGCCCTCGATGTCACGATTCAAGCGCAGATCCTCGCCCTGATTCGCCGCACCGTCGATCGGGGCGTCGCGGCGCTCTTGATTACTCATGACCTCGGGGTCGTCGCCGAGATCGCCGACCGCGTCTTGGTGATGTATGGGGGGCGGATCGTCGAGACCGGAACGGTCGAGCAGATCTTCTACGAACCGCGCCACCCCTACACGGTCGGCCTACTCGATTCGATCACCCGACTTGACGGGCCACGACGGGCTCGGCTGCACCAGATCGACGGCCAGCCGCCGTCGCCGTTTGAGTTGCCGAGCGGCTGCCACTTCCGGACCCGCTGTCGCTACGCCGACGCCGCCTGTGAGCAGGTCCCGAAGCTGCGCGCTCGCAACGCCACCCCCGACCACCTCGACCGCTGCATCCAATCAACCGTTAGTTTCAGCCGGGGCTAGCGGCCGGAGCCAACGGCAATGGACGCGTCCCCCCAAGGCGTCGACTCGACGGCTCAGCCGTTGCTTGAGGTCAGCGACCTGGCCAAGCACTTCCCGATCCGCGGCGGGGTCCTATTTGACCGCCAGGTCGGTCTGATCCGGGCACTCGACCGGGTCAGCCTGACCCTGGCGCCGGGCGAGACGCTGGGCCTGGTCGGGGAGTCAGGCTGTGGCAAGTCAACCCTGGCACGGGCGATCTTGCAGTTGACGACGCCGAGCGCCGGGTCGGTTCGCTTCCGCGGCACCGAACTGGTCGGCCTCGGCCCCAGGGCGATGCGACCGCTACGCCGCGAGATGCAGATGGTTTTCCAGGACCCGGCGTCCTCGCTCAACCCCCGCAAGCGGGTCGGCGACATCATCGCTTCGCCACTGCGAGTCCACCGCGTCGGAGACGCAAAGCAGATCCGATACCGAGTCGATTTCCTGCTGGAAAGAGTCGGCCTCGCCGCCGCCGAGCGCGACCGCTACCCGCACCAGTTCTCCGGCGGCCAACGACAGCGGATCGGAATCGCCCGGGCGCTGGCGCTCGAACCGGCGCTGATCATCGCCGACGAACCGGTCTCGGCGCTCGATGTCTCGATCCAAGCCCAGATCATCAACCTGCTCGCCGAGTTGCGCGACGAGTTCAAGATCGCCTACCTGTTCATCGCCCACGACCTCTCGGTGGTGCGCCACGTCAGCGACCGCATCGCGGTGATGTATCTCGGCAAGATTGTCGAATCAGGGCCGGCCGAGGTCCTCTGCGCCAACCCGACCCACCCCTACACCCGATCGCTGCTCGAGGCCGCCCCGATCCCGGATCCGCGC
>JAHEXU010000048.1 GCA_023251975.1 bacterium
GTGGCCGCGCGCGTAGAAGCCGCCGTAGGGGCCCGAGACGCCCTCGGGGTCGCTCGGCTGGCCGTAGAATTGCTGCGCGAGCAGCGATTGGGCCTGGTTGGTCTGGGGGTAGTACTCGAGGTCGACGAGGCCCGAGAACGAGACGACCGTCCCGAAGTAGCCGGGCAACCTGCCGCCCAGGTAGGCAGCGCCGAGGCCGCCCATCGAGACACCGGAGAGCGCGTGCCAGCGGCGCTTTCGCCGGATCTTGTAGCGCTCCTCGATCTGCGGCACGACCTGGTCGAGGAAGTAGCTCTCCCAGGCAGGATCGGCGCGCTGCCCGCGGTTCCACCAGTCGGTGTACCAGCCGCTGCCGCCCTCGGGCATTACGACGATCGCGTTCAGTGGTTTCAGTATCTCGGTAATCACACCGCCGGTTTGGTCGGTCCAGGTGGCGTAGTTGCTGTTGAGCCCGTTTAGCAGATACAGGAGCGGGTAGCTGCGTTTGCGGTCATAGCCGTCGGGCAGCAGCACCTTCGCCCGCGGTGGCCCTGGGTAACTGAGCCAGTCGTCGCCGACTTCGCCGTTGCGGGCCGGGATCTCGATCTCGACCAGCTTGTTGGCGGCGGCGCCGGGCGCCAACAGCCCCGCCATCGCTCCGGTGACAAGAATCGCGAGCATCGAGATCGCAAAGCGCCGTGCGGTCGCCGTGGCGCTCATCCGGTCGAGCGCTCGCAATCACCGGCGCTGTCGGTTCCGCCTACCCCGCCGTTGCAGGTGTCGCGGCGCGGGCCGCCATGCAGCTCATCGTCGCCTCCCTTGCCGCGCAGCTCGTCGCCGCCGAGGCCCCCGAACAGTCGGTCGTCGCCGGTGCCGTCGTGGACGCGGTTACCCCCGGCGCCCGAACCGATCAGGTCGTCGCCGACACTGGCACGGATCAGGTCGCTTCCGCCCGCGGTCGCGATTCGGTCATCACCGCCCATCGCGAAGACCTTATCCCTCCCCGCGTCGGCCCGGAGCCGGTCGTCGCCCGGCCCGCCGCAGATCTGATCGTCGCCGCCGCGCCCCTTGATCGTGTCGTTGCCGGGGCCGCCTGGCAATCACGTCGCTCCGGCGCGTCCCGCGCAGGAGCTGGCTGGCCCACGGGCACCACCCCGCGGATGTCGGCAAATCGACCCCCAGCTTGGCCTACCACGCGGATTCACTCGACCGGCTCGGTGGATCGAGGCTTGCTTCTCGCCTACCTACAGCTCCTCGAACCCCGCCGCGGCCGGCCTGAACCGGATCCGACGCCGGTGTCGAGTATCGGCGAGGCATTCAGGAGCCGTTCAGGTCAATACGGGCAATCTGGCCGCGATGCTCGACCACCCGATACGAAAGGCAATGAAATGGAAACAACGACGGTAGCGGCGGGGGCGCCGAGCCCCTTGAGGGCTTCGACGGCGCGCCAGTTGCTCAACAAGGTTCCGGAGGTCACCCTCTACTTTTGGATCATCAAGATCCTCGCGACGACGGTCGGAGAGACCGCCGCCGACTACCTCAACGAGACGGTCGGCCTCGGACTCAGCGGTACCACGCTGGCGGCGAGCGTCGTGCTCGCGATCGGGCTCCTGTTCCAGTTCGGAACCAAGAAATACGTGCCCGGTATCTACTGGTTCGCGGTCGTCGCGATCAGCATTGTCGGGACGCTGATCACCGATACCATGGTCGACAGCTTCGGGATCTCCCTGGTGACCAGCACGATCGGCTTTGCGATCGCACTGACCGCCACCTTCGGGGTCTGGTACCGCAGCGAGCGGACACTCTCGATCCACACGATCGTGACCAGCCGACGTGAGGGCTTTTACTGGCTCACCGTTCTCTTCACCTTCGCGCTAGGGACCGCCACCGGCGACCTGCTGGCGGAGAAGGTCAACATCGGCTACGTGGCTTCGGCCGCCGTATTCGGTGGCGCGATCGCAGTGGTTTATCTGGCCCATCTGCGGTTCGGTCTCAAGGCGATTCCGGCGTTTTGGATCGCCTACGTCCTGACCCGGCCACTGGGGGCGTCGATCGGCGACTACCTCTCCCAAGAGAAGCCTGACGGCGGACTCGGACTCGGGACAACCGGGACGAGTCTGATCTTCCTCAGCACGATCCTCGCGCTCGTCGTCTTCCTGACCCTGACCCGGCGCGACGCCACCGAGGTAATGCGCCCCGATCTCGTCGTCGAGGACGATGCGATCACCGCTTGAGCCCGAACCGCCGACCCGGTAGGTGCCCGAGGTGACAATGACGGCCCCCGCGCGCTTGCACGGGGGCCGTCGTCATTTAACGGCAACGATCTCAAACTCGATCGTGTGCGACGGCGCCGCCAACGCCATCCTGGAGGCGAAGCAGGCGATCCGCTGCCCTCGCTCGGCTATGACCAAGTGATCGGCTCGTCTCGGTAAGGCCGATCGAGGCCGCTTCGAGGGCGCGCTCGTCGCGACTGGCCTCGGTCAAAAAGCGGGTTCGACAGGCTGCGGCGGTCGGTGGCGACGCGTTCGCGCAGGCCGACGATCAGCTCATCGAACTGCCCGTTCACATCCATGTAGGCCCGGCGGACCGTTGGGGTGATCCGCTGCGGCTTCGTGATCCCCTGGCCGAACAGGAAGGCGCGCTTGAAGGCATCGAGGCCCTGCACCATCACCTCGCCGACCAGCGGGGTACGAAACATCTTCAGCGCCAGTGGCAGCGGCACCTTCGTCTTGCCTCGGGCAGATACTCGGGCTTGAAGCCGTGCGCGTCGGTGTTGAGGACGAACAGGGCGTCGACCCGGTCGGGATGGCGTGTCGCCCAGGCCTACAGCGTCGGTCCACCCCAGCGCCGGGTCGGCGGGTTTGTCGGAGCGGCCGAAGCCGAGGTGATCGGAGACGATGGCGCGGAAGCCGGCTCCGGTCAGGGGGCCGATGAAGTTCCGGTACGGGTAGCCCCAGGTCGGGTTTCCGTGCATCAAGACGACCGGACGGCGGTCGCGCGGCCTCTCGTCGACATAGTGAATGCGACCGCCGCCAGCGTCGAACCAGCGTGGTTCGTAGGACCAGGTTCCGTCGAAGGTCCAGTCGCTGACGGCTATCAGATCTCCTTTTGGTAGCGCACGCCGTCGGCGAACCCGTAAGCGCGGACGGGATCGAGCACCGTCAGTTCGTAGCACTCGTAGAAGCTCTCGCGTCCCCTCGCCTGGGCCTCGCGATGCTCGGGATGGCGCCGCCAGCCGTCAACGTCGGCATGCGTCTCGAACTCGATCACCGAGAGTCGTTCGCCCTGCTCCCCAATGAAGCGGCGAAACGAGATGAACCCCGGCATCGAGCTTGCGAGCTGCTGCATCCTGACCGCCGTCTGCGCGTACTCGGCGTCGGTGGGGTCGTGGAGCCGGGAGCGAAACAGGACGGTGACCATCGGCTCAGTCGGCGAGGCCGAGCCCGGCCGTCAGGGCGCAGATCGCCCGCAGCGCCGCGGTCCGCGGGAAGCGGTGGTCGAGGTTGGGCGAGCCGAGCCGGGTGTGAACCGGGAACGGGTCATATGACATGTCCCGGTGGTGTGCCCGCAGCCCGGCCAGATCGGTCGACATCGGCGTTTTCATCCGCGCCTGGTCGCGCGTCACCTGCATCGCCTCGCTGTGCTCGCTGAGGAAGGCTTCGCGCCGGGGCGTCGTCAGGTCAAAAATCGCGCCGGGGATGTCGTACTCGTTGAGCCGCTCGGAGGCGCCATCGAGGTTGACGATCGGAAAAACGGTCTTGATCACCGCCTTGAAGATCTCACCGACCGAGCCCTGCGGTATCGACCAGTCCTTGACCCGCTCATACATATCGTCGGCCAGATAGGAGCCGCCGACAGCGCCACCCCAGCAATCAAACCGAACAGTCGCGCATCGGGTGGGCGTCGGCACAGATGATCGCCAGCCCATCCTCACTGTCGAGCACCGGCAGGGTGTGCTCGAAGGCCCGCAGCGGCAGCATCGCGCCGATCAGCCCTGGGCAGACTACGAAGGTCGTCTCGGTGACCGAGCCGCGACCGACCTCGGGGAGTTCGGCCTCGGCCTCGTCGAGGTGATCGGGATGCAGGAACCGCTCGGCGAGACGAGTCCGATCGTTGCGCGAGTCCGGCGGTTCCGGCAGCCGCAGGTCGGTACCGGGGACCGGAGGCCGCTCGAGGCCGCCTCGAGGGCGCGCTCGTCCGCGACTGGCCTCGGTCAAAAAGCGGGTTCGCCACGGTGCGGCGGTCGGCGGCGACGCGTTCGCACAGGCCGACGATCAGCTCATCGAACTGCCCGTTCATCTGCCGTCCCTCGAGTTCAGCGGTCTCGATCATCTTTCCACTCCGGTCGCCCGGACCGCGTGAGCCTATCCGCTGCGACCGCGCTTGGCCTTGGTGGCGGCGCGGAGATATACATCGGTCAGGATGTACACTTACGGGAATGACCAATTTCGAGCCCAGCGACGAGTTCGTTCCGCGCCGGGTCAACTTCGGCGGCAACCTCGCGCCCGGTGACGTTGTCGGGCGCGACGAGGAGATTGCGAAGATCAGGGGCCAGCTGGAGCGCACGAGCGTGCTGCTGACCGGCGAGCGCCGTCTCGGCAAAACATCGGTGGCGCGTGTGATCCACGCCGAGCACCCTCGCTCGATCCTCCTCGACGCCGAGGGTCAGACGGAGGTGGGCCTGATCGACACGATGATCCGCAGGCTCCAGGAGGGTTGGGGTGGCGGCGCGGCCTCGAAGATCCGCCTGAGCTGGGAGCTCCAAGCCGGGCCGTTGAGGCTGGCACCGGAAGATCGCCCGCGCCTGCTCGATGACATCGTCACAACCGCACTCGAAGTTGGGGGTGGGTCGATGCTGATCATGGTCGACGAGCTTCCCTGGTTTGCCCGCGACGCCGAGCTGAGGGAGCCCGGATCCGGGATCCGCCTCCTTGCCACGCTGCGCCGCCTCCGCCAGACCAACCTGGGGCTGCGGATGCTGCTGCTCGGATCGCGCGGCTTTCATCATGCTGGCCCCGCCGCTGAGGACGCCGTCAACGATGTTTTCAAGCACCGTCTCAAGCCGTTGAGCGAGGCAAACGCGACCGAGCTCGCCGGTTCGCTGCTGACGGGCGAGGAAATCGCCTGCACCGGCGCTCGTAAAGTCGCGACGACAGTCGCTCGCGCTGCCGAGGGCTATCCGTATTACATCCAAGGCATCGTGGAGCGGATGCGGCTTGGCCCTGCGCCGGAACCCGGCTTCGCCCCCGCCGATATCGATCGCGTCATCGCGGAGGCGATCCGTGATCCCGACGACCCTTGGTCGATGCGGAAGTACATCGATCGGGTCGGGGTGATGTACGGCGAGGCCGCACCCCTTGCCTATGCGGTCTTGGACGCCCTTGCCGCCGCGGAAGAGAAGATCGGGCTGGACGATCTGGAGCGCACGCTCAGTCTGTCGCCGCAACTCGCACCGGTAAGCCGGACCAGCCTCGTCTCGGTCGCCAGGCGCCTTGAATCCGATTACTACCTCCTTGCCGACGGTCCCGGCGATCGCTTCACGACGGGTCTGCTCCGGAGGGCCTGGCGCCTGCACCGGCTCGGGATCGAGTGAGCCTATGTCGATGCGCCGCGGAGCCGCACATTCGACCGGCTCGGTCGATCCGGCGATTCTCGCGGCGAGGACGGTCGGCCGGGCTGGGGCGCTTAAGCGTCTTGCCGGTGATCTCGAGTCCGCGGCGAGGAGCCGCAACCGCCCCCACAGCCTGATCGTCGGCCCTCGGGGAAGCGGCAAGACCCACCTGATGTCGGTCGCGATCCACGAGGCGATGGCCCGGGGCCTCGGCGAGGAGCTCGAGGTGCTGCGGCTCGAGGAGGACGCGACGGGGATCGCCACCTACGAGGATCTGCTCGTGCAACTTGGCCGCCGTGCGAAGGCGATCGGTGCAGCCGGCTCGGATCTGGGGATGCGGATGCTCGAGGCGCGGCACGCCAGGGATCCGGCGACGCTCGAGTCCCTGGTCGCTGACGCATGCGCGGGGCGCGCGCCGGTCCTGATGGTCGAGAACCTCGATCGGGTATTCCGTCAGATCGGCGACGAGGGGCAGAAGCGGCTGCGGGCGTTCTGCACGGAGCGCGAGGCGATGGTCATCGCCTCGACCCCGCTTCTTTTCGACGCCGTCTCCGACCGTGATCTGCCCTGGTACGGATCGTTTCGGACCGAGCACCTGGACCACCTCAGCGTCGGCGAGGGCCGAGCGTTGCTGGAGCGGATCGCCGACGCGGATGCTGGCGACGAGCTCCGGGCGTTCCTCGGCGGCCCCGATGTCGAGCAGCGACTGCGCGCCCTGACGACGCTGACCGGCGGCTCGCCCCGGCTGTGGGTGATCATGGCCCGCTTCGCCTCCGCCGAGCACGTCGACGAGCTGGCCAGCCTCGTCTACGACATGCTCGACGACCTCGCGCCCTACTACAAGGCACGGCTCGAGGAGCTGAGCCCGACCGAGCAGAAGCTGATCGGCGAGCTCTGCTGGACCCTCGAACGCGACACCGCGGGTTCGCTGGCCCGGGCGCGCGTCGGGATCCGGACCGCGACCGAGCTGGCCGAGCGAACGGGGGTCGAGCAGAAGGTCGCAGCAAACGCGCTGCGCCGCCTCCTGGTGGCGCGCTGGGTCAGGCAGCCGCGAATGCCCGCCGGGACGGATGCCCGGGCGAGCTACTACGAGATCCGCGAGCCCCTGCTCCGGCACCACCTTGGATTGCGGGAGGCCACCGGCGACCCGCTCCCCGCGCTGATCGAGTTCCTGCGCGATTGGTTCACGGCGCCCGAGCTGCGACGGAGGCTCAGCCTCGGCGTCACCGACGGCTCGCCACCCGATCGCCACCTCGCCCTGATCCGCGAGCAGATCGGCCCGCCTCCGCGCGGCGATAGCGTATACGCGGACGGTGAGCTGACAACCCTGCTCGAGCGCTCGCTTCAGCTCCTGGTTCGCCGCGAGTTCGGAGGGACGAACAGCACAATGACCGAGGCCTCACTCCACGTGGTGGCTGCCGCCGCGATGGGCGCGATCGAGGCCGAGGGCCTGGAATCGAACGTCCGCCTCACCCCCCCGGACAACCTGAAGCCGATGACGGATCTCGCGCGCGGTGCCGCAAAGCGCAGGCCGGAGATCGCCGGGGCCAATCTTGGCGCCGCCGCCGCGCGGGTGGTGATGGGCCTGGACTCAGTGCTGGCGATCGACCGCCTGGAGGCGCGCGATCGAAAAGCGCTGACCCTGGTCGCCGGGGGTTGGATCGGCGCCTGCGGCGATCCGGCGGGGGCCGCAGCCAGGCTCGAATCCGTGGATCCAGGCTTAGGCGCCCCCGATCGGCTGGATCTGGTCATCGCACTCGAACGGGCCTACTTCTCGGCAGTACTTGATCCGAGCGGGGCCGCCGTCGCCGGGATCGATGCTCTCGTCGACCGGTTCGTCGCAAGCCTCGGCCCCGAGGACCGCGACACCTTCGTCGCCCGCTCGATCCTCGCCTGCTTCACAGGCGAGTCGGGAGACCCCGCCCGCGCCGCCGCCCTCTACGCCGAGCTCGTCGCGGACACGACCCGCGTCCTCGGCTCCGAGGACCACGACACCCTGATCGCCCGCTCGGGCCTCGCCCGCTTCACAGGCGAGTCGGGAGACCCCGCCCGCGCCGCCGCCGTCTACGCCGAGCTCGTCGCGGACACGACCCGCGTCCTCGGCTCCGAGGACCACGACACTCTGATCGCCCGCTCGGGCCTCGCCCTCTTCACAGGCGAGTCGGGAGACCCCGCCCGCGCCGCCGCCCTCTACGCCGAGCTCGTCGCGGATAGGACCCGCATCCTTGGCCCCGAGGACCCCGACACCCTGATCGCCCGTTCGAACCTCGCCCACTTCACAGGCGAGTCGGGAGACCCCGCCCGCGCCGCCGCCCTCTACGCTGAGCTCGTCGCGGACACGACCCGCGTCCTTGGCCCCGAGGACCAACTGGTGTCGATCTCGCGGCGGCGGTCGTTGGCCTTCGGGCGCGCGGCGATCGCCGGTGCCCTGGGCGCGGATCGACCGGGCGCCGAGCTTTTGGCGGTTGCCGGGGCGCTCGCCGGGACTCGGATCGGCGATCTGGCCGCGGCGGCGCTGGCGGCGGTTAGCGGCAGTCCGGGCGCCTTCCGGGCGCTTCCATCCGAGGAGCGCTCACTGATCGAGCCGCTGCTCACCGACTACCTGTCCTGAACTGGTCGCTGGTCAGCCGTGGGCTAGTAGAGGGCCGGGCCAGCTGCTGGTTGACGGTGCACGAGGCTTGCTTTCGTCGGGCCGACCCCGGTCTGACTCCTTTGCGAGGATCCGAGGCGTGATTCCGTTCGAACCAGCGATCCTTCGCCGCTCAACTCGGCCCGGTCGCCTCGGCGACCCGGGTTCTTCCGGGGCATCAGTGGCCCGGCTGGGTGTTTTCGGTGGTGCCTTTAATCCACCCCACCTGGGGCATTTCGCGCTTGCCGACGAGGCGCTTTTTCAGCTCCGGCTCGACCGCGTCTTGATGGTCCCAACCGGCCGCGCCGGGCACAAGCTGCTGCGGTCGGACCCGGGAGGTGAGAAGCGCTTGGAGATGCTGGCCGCCGGTCTTGGCGGCTGCGAGCGCCTGGTCGCCGATCCGATCGAGGTCGAGACGGCGCGTCACACCGCCAGCCCCTCGTTCACCCACCTGACGCTGGAGACGCTGGCGCGGCGCGAGCCCACGGCGGAGCTCGTTGTGATCCTCGGCAGCGATGCCGCGAGTCGCTTTGGCGATTGGCGCGACCCCGAGCGGGTCAGCTCGTTGGCGAGCGTCGCGGTGGCGGCGCGCGACGGCGCCGATCTGACGGCCGCGCTGGCGGAACTCGGCAGGTTCTGGCCGCTCGAATCGATCCAAAAAATTGAGATGCGAGCGCTCGCGCTGTCCTCGACCGAGGTCCGCGAGCGGGTCGCGAGCGGTCGGCCCTATCGCTTCTGGGTCGGCGATGCGGTCAGCGACGTTATCGTCCAGCGTCGGATCTACCGATGAGCCGCGCCGCCGACAACCCCGCCGAGGATTCGATTCCCGATCCCGAACAGCTTGCCCGTGAGATCGCCGCGATCGTCGACGACAAGCAGGGTGAGGAAATCGTCATCGTCAAGGTCGGCGAGCTGGTCTCCTACACCGACTACCTGGTGATCGCGACCGCCCGCAACGAGCGACTGGTCAAGGCGATCCACGACCAGGTGCGGGTCGAGCTGAAGGCCCGGCACCGGCTGATCGCGAGTCGCGCTGAGGGGCTCCCGGAGGGGCGCTGGGTGCTGGTCGACTACCTCGATTGCATCCTCCACCTGTTCGTCCCGGAGGCCCGCCAGCTGTATCGGCTCGAGCAACTTTGGGGTGAGGTCCCGAGGTTGGACCTCGACGGCATCGTCGATCCGGTCGGCTGATTGCAGCGACACACCGCGGCCAACCCGTTCGCAGGGTTCGTCCGGTCGAGCACGTAATGTCAGCTTGATGAAGGCAGCAGAAGCACCCGGCAGCGGCAACGGCGGCGATCGAATCGGATTCGCGGTAGCGGGGCTGGAAGGGATGGTGGCGGGGCGGGCGATCGATTTGGCCGGGCAGAGCGCCGAGGCGGCGCAGCTTCGGATCGGCGAGTTGGAGGCGATCGCCGAGGCTCTGTCGGACGCGATCGTCGAGCGCGACCGCCAGATTGTTGAGTTGCGGGCCGAGCGCGACGGACTACGCGAGAGTAACGCGCAAATTTATGAGTCGCTGGCCGATGCGGCCGAGGAGGTTGAGCAGCTGCGCGCGGCTGCGCGCGGCCAGGCGACCCGGATCCGGATGCAGGCGTTGCGCCACGCGGTCCGCTTTGCCGGGCGTACCACCGCGGCCGGCGCGGAGCGGGAATTGGACACCTTCGGCGCGACCGCGGCAGCACCCGGTTTTCACGGCACGGTGCGGGTTGACATCGGGCCGATCTCCGATTTTGACCAGCTGATGCGGCTCGAGAGCGCGCTGGTCGCGATCGATGGGGTCGCGGGCGCCCAGGTTCGCCGCTTCTCGGCGGGTCGCGCCAACTTCTCACTGTTGGTCGACACCCCGACCGACCTGGCCAGCGCGATTACCGCGATCGAGGGGTTCGAGCCGGTGCTTCGCGAGGTTGGACAGTCGCAGCTTGTGGTTGACCTCGGCGCCGGTTCGGCGACCGCGGCGGCCTGACCGCGCCCGGGTGCGAGTCGAGACGACCCTTCGAGGCGTTCGCCCCGGCGAGGTTGGCGAGTTCAGTCGGCGAGCCGAGGCTGTCGGCTTTGCCGCGGTGCACTTCACCGAGTCGGCGGGCGACCCCTTCATCGCCGCGGCGCTTGCCTGCGGGGCGACCGAGCGGGTCGAGATTGGGACCGCGATCGCGCTCGCCTTCCCGCGCAGCCCGCTCGATCTCGCCTACAGCGCCTGGGACCTGCAGGAGCTGAGCGGCGGTCGCTTCGTGCTCGGCATCGGCACCCAGGTGCGGGCGCACATCGAGCGTCGCTACGGCTCGGTCTGGTCGAGCCCGGCGGCGCGGATCTGCGATTTCACCCGGGCGGTTCGGGCAATTTGGGCGGCCTGGCAAAGTGGCGAGGAACTGCGTTACGAGGGGCCGTTTTATCGCCACACCCTGATGCCCGCAAACTTCCGGCCGCCACCGCTCGCGGGCTCGCCACCGCCGATCATGCTGGCCGGGGTGCGCGAGCGGATGCTCGAGGCGGTCGGCGAGGTCGGCGACGGGCTGCTCGGGCACTCGCTGCAAACCCCGGCGGTGTTCGATGCCGTCACCCTGCCGGCGTTGCGTCGTGGCCTGCAGCGAGCGGGCCGCGAGCCGGGATCGCTGCGGGTCGGGATCGGGGTCTTTGCCGCGACCTCGGAGCAGCGCTGGGAGTCGATTCGGGCCCGGATCGGCTTCTATGCCTCCACCCCCGGCTATCGCCACGTGCTCGATCATCACGGCCTCGGCGACCTGTTCGAGCGCCTGCACGGGCACTCGCGCCAGGGTGAATGGGCGCGGATGACCGCGCTGGTCAGCGACGAGGTGATGGGGCTTTTTGTGGTTGATGCGTCGGATCCGGTCGCGGGAGCGGCCGAGCTGAAGCGACGCTGGGCGGGTCGCGCCGGTCGACTTGCGCTCGACGCTGGCGATCGCTCGACGCCGGAGGAGTGGGCCGAGCTGGTCGCGGCGCTGGGCGACGGGCCCGCTGATCGGCACCTCGCCGGACGCTGATCTCTATCCTGATCGCCCTATGGATTCTCGCCACAAGCGCCTCGGCGCAATCATCGCCTTTGCCGCCCTCGTTGTAATTTTGGTCCTGGTGACCAGCCCCGGGGGTGATGATGGAGGTGCTGGCGACGGCGCCGAGCAGCCGAGTGGCGACCTCGCCACGAAGCCGACGATCGAGCCGCTGGCCGATTTGCCGAGTGATCTTCAGGTGACCGATATCGTCGAGGGTGACGGCGAGGCCGCGAAGTCGGGCGACATCCTGGTCGTGCAGTACGTCGGGGTCGATTCGACCAGCGCCAAGGAGTTTGACTCGTCGTGGGAGGGCGGCGAGCCGTTCCCCTTCCCGCTCGGCGACGGGAAGGTGATCGCGGGCTGGGATCAGGGGATGGTTGGAATGAAGGTCGGCGGTCGACGCGAACTGGTGATTCCGCCAGATCTGGCCTACGGCGAGGCAGGTTCGGGCCCGATCAAGCCGAACGCGACCCTGACCTTCGTGATCGACCTGCTCGAGATCCGGTAAGCCCGGTCCGATCCTGATCTGGCCGTTGGTGGCCGCGCGGAGGGTCGCTCGGCTCGCGTGAGATCCCGGGTCGGGAACCCGGAATCTCGAAACTAACGGTCGATAATTGAGGAGACGGCTTTTGCAAGCCTCTTGACTGCCGAGCCGCTCGCAGTTCGGTTCGTGGAGCGCCGTCGAGCGCGAACTCGAGGCCCGCCATTGGCGCGGGTTGCAGGAATTGGTCCACCTTCGCCGTCGCCGCGGTGATCTGATCGCAAATGAGCACGCCAGCGAGATCGTCGCATGGGAATCCCTGTCCCCGGTTGATCCGATCGAGGGTGCGGGGGTCGAATGACCCGGTCGGAGCGTCTTGAGGGCGCCGGTGGCAGCGGTCGGATGGAGCTGACGGGGATCGAACCCGTGACCTTCGCGCTGCCAGCGCGACGCTCTCCCAGCTGAGCTACAGCCCCGAAGTGCCCGGAACTCGGGCGGGCGAGGAAGTGTAGCGACGCGGGGCTAGACTGCGGCGCTCGATGGACGACGACGAACGACGATACGAGCCGCGCGCGCTGGAGCAAAAGTGGCAGCGGATTTGGGCCGAGGAGCGGACCTGGGAGGTCGCCAATCCCGGCCAGCCGGGCCATCGATCCGACAAACCGAAGGCCTACGTCCTCGAGATGCTGCCCTACCCCTCGGGCAAGCCGCACGTTGGTCACCTGAAGAACTACTCAATCGGCGACGCGATCGCGCACTACCGACGGCGCAACGGCTTCGAGGTGATTCACCCGATGGGGTATGACGCCTTCGGGTTGCCAGCCGAGAACGCGGCGATCCGGACCGGGGAGCACCCCCGAGTCTCGACCGAGCGCTCAATCGCGCAGTTTCGTGAGCAGTTTCGCGCCTGGGGGATCTCGATTGACTGGACCCGCGAGATTTCCTCGCACACACCTGAGTATTACCGCTGGACTCAATGGATCTTCTTGAAGCTGTTCGAGGCCGGGCTGGCCTATCGGCGCGCGGCGGCGGTGCAGTGGTGCCCGACCGACGCGACCGTATTGGCCAACGAGCAGGTCGTCGACGGCCGCTGCGAGCGCTGCGGCAGCCTGGTCGAGCCACGCAACCTCGAGCAGTGGTTCTTCAAGATCACCGACTACGCCGATCGCCTGCTGGCCGACTTCGATCTGCTCGAGGACTGGCCCGACAACGTGGTGACGATGCAGCGCAACTGGATCGGTCGCTCCGAGGGGGCGACGGTGGTATTTCGCTGTGAGCAGCTCGAACTCGACTTTCCGGTTTTCACGACCCGCCCCGACACCCTGTTCGGCGCCACCTTTTTCGTTGTGGCGCCGGAACATCCCGACTTGGAGCGGCTGGCGGCGGGGTGCGCCAACTCCGATGCGGTGCGCGAGTACGTCGCGGCGGCGATGCGAACCTCGACCGGCGAGCGAGCCGCCGAGAGTCGCGACAAGACCGGGGTGGCGCTGGGGCAGACCGTGACCAATCCGGTCAACGGCGAGCAGATCCCAATCTATGTCGCCGACTACGTGCTGATGGAGTACGGGACCGGGGCGATCATGGCGGTTCCGGCCCACGACGAGCGCGACTTCGAGTTCGCCCAGAGGTTTGGCTTGCCGATCCGGCGGGTCGTGGCCGCGGCGAGCGAGTCGGAGGGGCAGCGCGAGGCGCCGTTGGAGGCGGCGTTTGTCTCCCACTCCGAGCACGACGTGGCGATTAATTCGGGGCAGTTCAGCGGCCTACCCTCGCCGGAGGCGAATCGCCGCATCCTCGACTGGCTCGGCGAGTCGGGCCGGGGCGAGCGGTCGGTCAACTACCGGCTGCGCGATTGGCTGATCTCGCGACAGCGCTACTGGGGCTGCCCGATTCCGATCGTCCACTGTGAGCGTTGCGGCTTGGTCGCGGTTCCCGAGGCGGAGCTGCCAGTGCCGCTGCCCGAGGTCGACGACTACAAGCCGAAGGGGAAGAGCCCGCTGGCGGGGGCCGAGCAGTGGGTCGCGGTCGAGTGCCCGAGCTGTGGCGGCGCGGCACGGCGCGATACCGACACGATGGATACTTTCGTCGACTCCTCCTGGTATTTCTTGCGCTACCTCGATGCTGACAACGGCGAGGCGCCGTTTTCGGCCGAGGCGGCCGATCACTGGATGGCGGTCGATCAATACATCGGCGGCGTCGAGCACGCGATCTTGCATCTGATGTATGCGCGGTTTTTCACCAAGGCACTGGCCGATATTGGCTGCCTTCGGGTCCAAGAGCCGTTTACCAACCTGCTCACCCAGGGGATGATCACCCGCGACGGAGCCAAGATGTCGAAGTCGGTCGGCAACACGGTCAGCCCGGCCACCTACGTCGAGCGCTACGGGGCCGACGCGGCCCGCACCTACGTCTGCTTCATGGGGCCGCCCGAGCGCGGCGGCGATTGGCTCGACGAAGGGGTCGAGGGTGTCTACCGCTTCTTGCGGCGGCTCTGGACGCTGGCGGTCGAGGTTGAGCAGCGCACCGAGCGGGGAGATTCGGCGCAGCTTGCAGGGGCGGCGGGCCCGGCCCGCGACCTGCTCATCAAGACCCATTGGGCGATCGAGAAGGCAACCCACGATTTCGATCGCGGCTTCCAACTCAACACTGTGATCGCGGCCACGATGGAGCTGGTCAACGCAGCATACCGTTGCAAGAACGGTCTTTACGACAGCCCGGCCGGGGCGGCGGCGCTGCGCTTTGCGACCGCCACCACCGCCTCGTTGATCTTTCCGTTCTCGCCGCACCTCGGGTCCGAGGTCTGGGAGATGATCGAGGGTGGACGGGTTTGGGATCAACCGTGGCCGCGGGCGGACCCGGAGATCCTCAGCGTCGAGCGCTTCGAGTTGGTGGTGCAGATCAACGGCAAGCTACGCGACCGCCTCAGCGCCCCGAGCGGTTCCGATCGCGACGCGCTGTTCGAGCTGGCTCGGGCGAGCCCGAAAATCGCCGAACAGCTGGCCGACAAGGAGATCGTCAAGGTGATCGCCGTTCCCGACAAGCTGTTGAACATCGTCGTTCGTGGCTGATTCGGTCTACCAGCTGAGCTGATTCCTAATCGCGGACCCGCGGATGACGGGCCTGGCGGCGGCGGCGCTGCGTTGCGCCCCCGCGGGCGCGGTAATTTTGGAATCAGGCTCCGGGCATCGCAAAATCGTCACGATTTGGTCGCCAACTTGGCGCACCGCGTTGCTCGCTCGGCACCCCCGCTCGGCGATAGTCGGAGTCGATGGAACAGGGCAATCTTGAACGGCGGCGATTTGTCGTTTATGCCGCGGCGGTGATCGCCGCGCTCTTGGTCGGTTCAAGCTGGCTCGGCGACCCCGGCTCGTCGCCCTCACCGCCTGAGCTCAGCTTCGCCGACCGCGGCAGCGCTCCCTCCGGACCGGTCGCCGACCAGGGCGATGACGTGGTGGTCCACGTCACCGGTCAGGTCCGACATCCCGGCGTCTACCGGCTCCCGTTCGGATCCCGCGTCACCGATGCGGTCGATCGGGCGGGCGGCGCTGGCCCCGACGGCGACCCCGACCTGATCAACCTGGCCGCCCGGCTCAGCGACGGCCAGCAGGTAGTTGTCCCGGCATCCGCCGCCGCGACCGCCGCGAGCTCGGGGCCCGCCGCCGCGACCGCGACCGCGGTGGTCGATCCGGCGGCCCCGATCAGCCTCGGCAGCGCGACCGCGCTCGACCTCGAGCAGATCGACGGAATCGGTCCGGTCACCGCCGCTGCGATCATCGAGTTTCGCGACAGCAACGGCGGGATTGCCTCGATCGAGCAGCTCGACGCTGTCAGCGGGATCGGTCCCACCACCCTCGAGTCGCTTCGCAACCGGCTCCAGCCCTGATCGTGGGCGGCCTGCCAGCGCGCCCGCGGGCGCGCGTTGGGTCAGCGGTTCTTGATCGGACGATAGTCCCGGCACGGCTCGCCGCGCAGGCCGGGGCAGGGCGGCAGAGGGGTCGGGACGTTGACCCCGGCGATTACCGGCAGGGTCAGCTTCGAGCGCTTGCGCTTGGTTGCCGCGATCGTGACCAAGCCGGGCCGCTTCGGCCGGGTCTTGGCGAACGCCCAGATTGGCTGGTCGCCGTTCGGGGCGGAGATAGTGAC
The DNA here is from genome assembly GCA_023251975.1 of bacterium. Taxonomy (GTDB): domain Bacteria; phylum Actinomycetota; class Thermoleophilia; order Solirubrobacterales; family 70-9; genus JAHEXU01. The sequence continues at coordinate 15,852 of JAHEXU010000048.1, forward strand.
GCGGATCCGCGACCCGGCGCGGTAGGCGTGCCCCTCGTAGTAGAGGGGGATCGTGACCCGGACAAAACGCCTGGCGGGGAGTCGCGCAACGTCGGACTCCCTCAGACCGAGGACCGGTTCGAGTCGACTGCTCTTGGCCCGGTCGAGTTTGCGTTCGTTGCCGCGCACCCAGCCGCCTTGGACGAAGGTTTCCTTGCCGTCGGGCCGGACCTCGGTGATGCTCGCCTGGAGGTCGACGTTCGGCCGCGACGAGCGGACCCAAGCGCGGACCGAGCCGGCGCCGATCACCACCGTGTCGTCCTTGAGCGGTGCGCTCAGGTAGGACAGGGCGGTCCCCTTCGGGTGCTGCTCCCAGTGGTAGGGGGGAGTGGCCGTCCAAAGGCCGCCCGCCCCCGCTGCGGTGTCGCCGCTGAAGTCGGTCGGCGATCGCGCCCCCGGATCCCAGCGGAAGTTGCTGCGGCCCTTGGCCTTCTTGCGGCGGTGGTCGAGCAGCTTTCCGTTCGGGGTGAAAAACCACGAGCGGGCAGCGGTCTGCGGGATCGGGAATCGGTCAAAGGACTGCTCGAAGCCGGGATAGGGCTGCCCCGGTGCCGACCCGCCGGCGCCGCTGTCGAACAGGATCCGGATCGGCTTCAGCTGCTCGAACGCCGCCAGCGCCGAATCGTAGGTCGGTTCCTGCTGGATCGGATCGGGGGGCATCGTCACCCCCTGAATGCCCATCGCCTCCTCGTAGATTACCGGCGCGGCGCCCTGGACGAACGGCGAGAACGTAGCCGGGGCCCGGTGCGCGACGTAGAGCTCGAGGAAGTCGAACCAGCGATTGAAGGTCTCCGGGTCGAGCGAGTCGACGTGGGTCCCGTTCGTGAAGGTGAACCAGCGGCGGTCGGTCCCGCTGAAGTTCTCGGCCAGGGTCGGGCAGTGGCCGCCGGTCTGCTCGTCGGTCCACTGGCAGGCCATGAAGGTCGGGACGTTGATTTTGTCGACGAAGGTAAGCGGTGAGAGCGGGTCGGCGATGTGGGGGCGGTAGTGGTTGTTGTGGCGGATCTTTCGCAGCAGGTTGACCGCCTCGCCGTGCATCGCCTGGTTGGCCTCGCAGGTCTGGTCGCCCTCCCCGATCCGCTGATATGCCCAGCTCTGGCCGCCTTCGGCGGTTGCGGGCTCGGCGTCGTGGATCCGTTCCTTTGCCCACTCGAGCGCGAATCCGGTGTTGAGGATCCCGCCCGGGTAGAGCGTCGTCTGGGTCGCGTCGATCACCGACAGCGGCGAGATCGCGGCGAGATGGGGAGGTTGGGTAGCGGCCGTGAAGAGCTGGCTGATCCCCCCGTAGGAGATGCCCATCATCCCGACCTTGCCACCGTCCACCCAAGGTTGGCGCGAGATCGTCTCGACGATGTCATAGCCGTCAAGACTCTGCAGCGGCTCGAAGAAGTTAAAGGCGCCACCCGAGCAACCGGTACCGCGCATGTTGACATCGACCACCGTGAACCCCATCAGGTTCGCGAGGATCGAGATTCCGCTCTGCGGGCCGGCCGGATCCGCGTACCCGTAGCCCGAGTACTCGATCAGGGTTGGCCAGGGTGCCTGGTCGGCGACTGGCGGCAGGTCGACTGGCAGTACGGTCGTGACATCCTGCGGCGGGTGGACATAGATCGCCAGCTTGGTCCCGTCGCGGGTGGTCAGATAGCCGTAGCCGTTGGGGGCGATTTGCTGGTCGTAGACATCGGTGCTCGGCGGTGCCGAGCGCTTCGACAGCACCGTCAGCGGCCCCGACCTCGTTCCTCCGCCACCCCGGCGGACCCGGTAGCCGGCTCCGGGCTTGAGGTGTCGGAACAAAAGACCGCCGAGCGGGTTTGCCCGCCGGGTCGCGATCACTCGGCCACCGCGGAGCAGCGAGATCGATGCGTGCGGCGCCAGCCCGCTCAGGTAGATCTGTCGGACGCTCGCGTGCGCGTCGAGGGTCGGCGCCGCTGCCCCAGGCGCGGCCCCCGCCGCAAGCAAAAGCAGCGAGCCGCATCCGATCGCGACCGATCGGCGCAGCGCGCGTCCGCCTATCCCAACTCTCCTCATCGGGCACCATCTTACGCCGAGTAATCGGGTCTGCGCGCCGGTCATCGTCTCGACCGCTCGGCGCAGCGGCGGCTCGGCATGATTGGTTCGGCGTCGGGGCGATCCCCTCGTCGTTAATCGGCCGCCTCAGAGGCGACCGATTGCCCGGGGGGCGCGAAGTTGCGCGGCGGGGTTTTAAGGGCTATGGAGCTTTCGGGGCGAGCGTTGATGCGGCTTCGATTCAACGCGCTGGGTGGCTTGACCGCCGGGTTGGCGGCGTCGGCGCTGCCGGTTGTGGGGCGGCTTGACCTGGCGGTGTCGGCCGGTGCGGTCGGGTTGGCGATCGGTCTGGCGGCGTTGGCGCCGCGGCGCTGGCTGATCGTGGCGGTAACGGTGGCGGCGGTCGCGCTCGGGCTCGGGGCAGGGGCGCTGCGGTTGTCCGCGATCGACCGTGAGGTCGCGGTTGGCGCGGCGGCAGTCGACGCACGAGGCGCCCGCTCCGCGCAGCTTTCCGGCTACGTCGAGGCGATCTCGCGCAGCTCGACCTCGGGGCTGCTCGGTCTTCGGGTCGAGTCCGGTCGGGGGCGGTTCTTGGTGGTCGGACCGCCGCAGCTTGACAATCCGATCGGGGTCGGCCAGGCGATCCTGGCTGAAGGGTCGCTCCGGGCGCCCGAGGACTGGGAGCGATCGCGCCTGCGCGCGGATGGGATCGGCGCGGTCTTGGAGGCCGATCAGGTAACGGCGAGCGGCGTTTGGCGGGGCGGTCTGGTCGGAGCTTTGGATAGCGCCCGTCACCGCGCCGAGGTCGCGGTTGGTCGCGGCATGGCGCCGACCGAGGCGACCCTGGCGCGCGGCTTTGTCCTCGGCGAAGACGCGGACATTCCCGAGGCGACGCGGGAGCGTTTTCGCCGCTCCGGGCTCGCCCACCTGCTGGCGGTCTCGGGCCAGAACGTTCTCCTTTTGGTGGCGCTCGCGACCCCGATCTTGGCGTTGCTTGGCGTCCCCTACCGGGCCCGGCTTTGGGTCTTGATCGCGCTGGTCTTGATCTATCTGCCGATTGCGGGCGGTGGCCCGTCGATCCAGCGGGCGGCCCTGATGGGGATCGCCGGGTTGGTCGCAGCGCTGGCCGACCGGGCTCCGACGCGGTGGTATGTAATCGGCCTGGCGGCAGCGCTTACCCTGCTCGCCAACCCGCTGAACGGTTTTGACATCGGCTGGCAGCTCAGCTTCGCCGCGGTGGTCGGAATCGCGTTGTGGACTCCGGGGTTGGCGCGGGCGTTCGCCAAGCCGCTGCGTATTAACGAGGAGACCCCTCGCGCCGCGCCGCGCCGCGCCCTCGCCGAGGCGGCGGCGCTCAGCCTCGCCGCGACGATCGCAACCGCGCCGCTGTTGGCGCATTACTTTGGCACCTTCACCCCGCTCGCATTGCTCGCCAACCTCGCAGCCTTGCCGGCGGTTGCCTCGGTGATGTGGATCGGGATGATCGACTCGCTGCTCGGTCAGTTCGGGACGATTGGGGTCGACGCCGCTGCCCTGCTGAACCATGTCGCGTCGGCGCTGATCGCCTACATCGAGGCAATCGCCGCCGCCGCAGCGGAGCCCACCTGGGCGCAGGTTGAGGTCGGCGACTTTGGTCTCGGATATTTGCTGCTCGCCGGGGCGGCGCTGCTCGCCGGTGGATGGGCGATCGAATCGGCGTTGGCTCGTCGCCGCGGTTTCTCGGCGGCGCGACCGCTGCGATCGGCTGCCGCGGCCATTGCCCTCCTCCTCCTCGCCTCGGCGCTGGCGCTTGGCGTCAGGTCGAGCGGCGGGGGCGCCGGTTCGGCTGCAATCGGGCTGCGAATCTCCGTTCTCGATGTCGGTCAGGGCGACTCGATCCTGCTCGACCCTCCCGACGGTGCGCCGATCCTGGTCGATACCGGCCCGCCCGGCGGCGAGATCGCAGCCCAGCTTTATGCCCACCAGGTCGAGCGTTTGCGAGCGCTCGTTTTGACTCACGACCAAAGTGATCACGACGGGGCGCTCGATCAGGTCCTGGCGGCCACCGAGGTGGGCTGGCTCGGGTACTCGCGGGTCGGGGCCGAGCCGCGATCGTTTGCGCGGGCCGAAGGCGCCCGGCTGCGCGTCCTCAGCGCGGGCGACTGGATCCGCAGTGGCTCGCTGGAAATGCAGGTTCTGTGGCCACCCCCCGCTCTGCTCGACCCGAGCGCCAAACCCGCCTCGATCGATCCGAACCGCCTCTCGTTGGTCCTGCTCGCCCGATTTCATGGCTTCAGGATGCTGTTGACCGGTGATGCCGAGTCCGAGCTGACATCGATTGATCCCGGCCCGATCGACGTGCTTAAGCTCGCCCACCACGGATCCGAAGACACCGGTCTCGCCGCCCTGCTGGCCCACAGCGCGCCGCGATTGGCGCTGATCAGCGTCGGCGCCGACAACCCCTACGGGCACCCGACGCCGAGCACCTTGGCGACCCTGGAGGCGGCCGGTGTAGAGGTGCGACGGACCGACCAAGACGGGACGATCGAGTTGACGGTGGGCAAGGGGGGCTACGAGCTGCGTTGACCTGGGCGTTCGGTCGTCCTTGACCCGGGCGTTGGATCGGCCCCAGCGCTCGTCGTCGAGTTGGCGGTTTGCCGGTTCAGGTTCCGGGGTGGGGACCATGCCGCAACTGGTTGGCTGTCGTCAGCACGACCCGCCGGGAAGCCAGCTACGCGACTACCTCACCCAGGCGCCTCTCGGCGGGCGTCGCGGCACTTCGGAGCTTGGTGGAAAGCCCCCGCCAGTGCCCCCAACCGCTATTCGCTTGCCCCCCGCACCGGTCCGGCCCAAGCCTGAACCGGGTAGCTCAACGCCAACCGGCGCATCCTTAACCACGACCTGTCACCATACCCACCGTGCGATCCCGTCGATTCACTCGTTTCGATCCCGAGCCCGGCCACAAACCCCACCCAGAGCCCGACCGCAACCGCATTCGGAGTCCGAAGATGACCTTTGGGAACGACTGATGGTCACCGGATTCGGCCCCGATTCAATCTGGGTTTTCCCAGGGTCCCACTTGCCAACTGATGATGACCTTGCGGCCAGAGAGCAGTCGATCTCAACCGAAGTTCGTGCATCAGCGTGGGGCCTCGCAAAGCTTTACGGAGCAGACACATGTGCGTATCGCCTTGTGCGCCTTAATTATGGAACCGACGTTGGTCTAGCCGCAGAATTTACCGTAGGTTTCGCGACCGACATTTTTGGGCAAAAGTAGATGGACGGCACCTCAGGATTGGCCGATTGGGCGCTT
>JAHEXU010000049.1 GCA_023251975.1 bacterium
CATACTTCCGGTCGACGCCGCCGCGGTCAGTCGTGATCCGGCGGTGGTCGCCGACTACGAGGCCGACCCGCTGAACCATCACGGCAAGCTGCCCGCCCGAACCGTCGCGGAGTTGGCCGGGGTGATTGACCGTTTCGAGGCCGACCTGCCAGCGCTTCAGCTGCCGCTCTTGGTGATGCACGGCGGCGCCGACACCCTGGTTCCGTCCGCCGCTTCGAGATTTGTTTGCGAGCGCGCCGACTCGGCCGATAAGACCCTGAAGATCTGGGACGGCCTCTACCACGAGATTCTGATGGAGCCGGAGCGCGACCAGGTGATCGCCGCGATGATCGATTGGCTTCGACGCCACTGCTGATCCGATCGGCCGCCGACGCGCCATGCGGGGCTCAAGGCGTTCGCCGTCGAGTCGATGCCGTCGATCGATGCCTGCACAAAATATCGAGAATCCGGCCACCCTGGCCCGCCTCGCTGTCGCGGCTCGGGTGGTTCGGCCGACCGCCACGAACCGCTTGGTTGTCGCGGGCGGGCGGGCGACTGGTCGGATAGCGTGGCCGGATGAGCGCCACGGCTGAGTGGGAGTGCGGGCGCGCCGGGAGCGGCGCTCCGATCGTGCTCCTTCACTCCGGCTGCTGCACCTGGCGAGAATGGCGAGCGGTGATCTCGGGGTTGGCTCGAGAGCGCCGCGTGATCGCGCCGACCCTGCCCGGAAGCTACGGCGGGCCGCCGCTCGTGGTCCGGCAGCGGTCGCTGCTGCAGGCGCACGCCGACTACGTCGAACGGCTGCTCGACGCGAGCGGCCTGACCGCCCCGGTCGCGATCGTCGGCAGCTCGCACGGCGCCGTCACCGCCCTTGAGCTCGCGGCCCGCGGACGCGCAAGTCAGGTGATCGCGTTGGCGCCCCCTTGGACTTCCACGCCGGTCTTGTTTGGATACGGCGCCCTGGTCTTCGGCGGCACCCTGCCGCTCCGAATCGCGCGCGGCCTCGAAGGGCTTGCCTGGAGTCGGACCCCCGCGTCGGCCCGCGCCCGGGTCGGCGGGTTGATGCTCCAGTTCTCACCGACTCCGCTCGCGATCAGCGACGACGACCTTCTCGCGACGATCAGGTCGGTCCGAGATTTCCCGTTCTTGCGGCTGGGGCCGGGTGCTTTTCGCAAGCCGGTACTTCCGGACCTTGACCAGATCCGCTGTCCGGTCGTGATCGTTTATGGAACCGCCGAGCGAACCGTGCCGCGATCGATGACCGAGCGCTGGATGCAGGCGCTGCCGCATGCCGAGTTGATCGAGTTGGCTGGCCTGCGCCACGTCCCCCACCTGACCGACCCCGACCGGATCGCGGCGTTGCTGCTCGAGCAGACACAGACGCTGAGCACCATCTGATCGCTCGCTCGCGGCCGGGAGTCGGCAATTGGGTTCGTCCGTGCCGTGGTTTGATCGTCGGTCGGGGACCGTCGTGGTTGCGGCCGGTGCTCACCGTCGACGGCCGGGGCGGTCGGCGACACGTTCGTAGGAGTCCACGTGGTGCTGAAAGCGGCCCACAAGGCCCGGGGACCGATTCGTCTCGCCTGCTCGCGATCTGCATCCTGATCGGGAATCGGTCATCTACGCTGCGCTTGGTGTCCGAGTTGGTTAGACAGTTGTCTCCGGGGGAGAGTGTCGGTCGATATCGGATCGAGGCGCTGATCGGTGAGGGCGGGATGGGTCGCGTCTACCGCGCCCTTGGTCCCGACGGCGAGGTGGCGCTGAAAGCGATCAAGCCAGCGTTGGTCGCCGACCCCGAGTCGCGCCAGCGGTTCGCTCGGGAGGCCCGGGTCGCCGCCGAGCTGGTCCACCCGAACCTCGTCGGGGTGGTGGAGGCGGGCGAGCAGGACGGGGTGCCCTACCTGGCGCAGCGGTTCCTCGCCGGTGGCAGCCTGGCGGAGCGCCTGCGGCGTGACGGCGTTCCCGCGCTCGAGTCGGTTCTCGCGCTTTGCTCCGAGGTCGCGGCTGGCCTCGATGCTGTCCACTGCGCCGGGCTGATCCATCGCGATGTCAAGCCGGGCAACATCCTCTTTGACGAGGCCGGGGTCGCCCACCTGACCGACTTTGGCTTGACCAAAGACCCGGCCGGAACCGTCTTGACTCGGCCCGGGCAGGCGCTCGGCTCGATCGACTACATGGCGCCGGAGCAGATCAAGGGCGAGCCGGTGTCTGGCGCGACCGATGTCTACGGGCTCGGCTGCGTTGTCTTTGAGTGCTTAGTCGGCAGGCCGCCGTTCGGAGATCGCCAGCCCTTGCGGGTGATGTGGGCGCACCTCGAGGATCCGCCCCCCGACCCGGTCGAGCTCGGCGCCGAAATTCCCCGGGCAGTTGCCGACGCCGTGATCGGCGCGCTCGCCAAGTCGCCCGCCGAGCGTCCCCAGCGCGCCCCGGAGCTGGCGCGCCGCGTCGCGGCCGCGGCCGCGACTCCCGACCGCTAAGGGGCCGACTGATTCATATCAGGAGGCCGCGGGGACGTTCTGGCCGAGCCCGCGCAGCAGTTCGGCCAGCCGGGCGCGGTTCTCGTCAGTTCGGAAGTCGTTCATCCAGGCGGGGCCGAACACCTGCTCGCGGACATTGCCGTCGCGGCGAACATAGGCGCACGGCTGCAGGTCGCCGCTGAGGTTCGTCTCGACCGTGATCGCGATTGCGTCGGGGCCGCTCGAATCGACGAAGTCGAGCAGCACCGAGATGCCCTCGTCGTGGGCGCCCGCCTCGTCGAAGCTGAGCTGGCGGGCCAGGTTCGAGTGTTGGCTCCAGATCGCCGCCTCCGAGGTCGCCTGATCGAGCAGGTAGCCGACAGCCTTGGCCGGGTCGATACGCCGTCTCGGCGGCTCGTAGCCGAAGTGAGCGCGGGCGATCTCGATGGCCTGGACCTTGGCGTTGAAACGAAACCCGCTGACCGACGCCGAGTGGCTCGGCCAGCCGTATTTTCGCATCCCCGCCTGCCCCTGGGTCGCCGCGCCCGCGAAGTAGATCCCCGCGGCCGAGGTGCTCTCCCAGTACGGCGTCTGGGTCGGCAGTCGGTCCTTATAGAAGGTCTCGACGCCGAGCTTGCGGAGGTCACCGAGGCCGGTTGCGAACCCGGTGCAGGCGATCACCTCGTCGACCTCGAAGGCGACCTTGCCGAGCCCGGTCGTGCCGTCGGCGTGGACGATGTAGCCGTCGGGGGTGCGCTCGATCCGCTCCAGGGCGACATCGACGACGAAGGTGCCGCCGCCGAAGCGGGCGTCCTCGAGCGGTTGCACGTAGCGGGCCCTGGGCGCGGTCGGAAAGCCGGTGGCGATCGACGGCCGCACCCCGTGCGGTGAGCCGAGGATCAGCTGGCAGGCGTGCGGCAACAGGCCGTTGGCGATCTCGAACGCCGAGTTTCGCTTCCCGATGATGAAGACCTTCTTCCCCTTCAGGTAGTCGATCCCGGTCGCGGCGATGTCAACGTAATGGGGGACCTCCTCGATCCCGGGGGTCGGCGGTCGCCACGGCTCGATCATCCCGACCGCGAAGACCAGGACCTTCGCCCGGTACTCGCCGTCGCTGGTCCCGAGTACGAACGAGCCGTCGTCCTCGCGCCGGGTCGAGGTCCACTCGCACTCGTAGCGGACCTCGACGCCGCCGCGCTCGGCAAACGCGGTGATCGACGCCTCCATCTCGGCTCGCGAGGGGAAGTAATTGTCGCCGTCCATGAACTCGGTGACGAGCGCCTGGTGTTCGGTCTGGTTGGCGACGAGGCTGTTCCAGTCGTAGCGGAAATACGCCGGGCAGCCGCATTCGACGATTGCGTGCGGTCGCGAGCAGGTAATCAGCCGACCGAACATCGGAAAGCGCCGAAACATCCCGGCGGGGCCGATGTCCTTGGAGATCAACGCGTGCTTGATCTTGAGTCGGCGCAGGTCGTAGCTGAGCTGGAGCCCACCCGGGCCCGAGCCGACGATCACGACCGGGTATTCGCCAGGCGGGCAGGGGCGCTCGTCGCTCATCGCCACCGCTCCGGGTCGCGCAGCCGGCGGGCGTTGCCCTTCAAGAGCGCGAACATCACCTTCGGATAGCGGCGCAGGAAGCCCTCGAGCTCATGGCCGGCGATGACCAGGAGGTGCATCGGGGTGAGCGCGACGACATCGGAGATCGAGGGCTCGTCGAACAGCACCGTGAGCTCCCCAAACCAACTGCCGCGGCGCAGCGTCACCGGCTTTGGCGGGGTGCCGATGATCGTTGCGGTCCGGTCGACCTGATGGCCGCCGATCAGCCAGTCGGCCTCACCGGCGACGACGACGTAGAAGCCGGTCCCGACGAATCCCTCGCGTAGCAGCCGCTCGCCGGGTTGCGCGTGCGCCTCCTCGAACTCCTGGGTAACCGCGTCGAGCTCGGTCGAGGTGAGTTCGCAAAAGAGCGGCAGCGTGGCCAGGTCGAGGTCTACCTGCGGGTGTCCTGCGGCCATCGATCCTCCAAATCAGTCGGCGTTTTGAGGACGGCGCCGGATCGTCCAGACCGGATCGGTCGGCCCGCATCCTCTCGGCGAACGATCATATCCCGCCGCCGCCTTCGCTGCTAGCCTCGGTCGATCGATGGGATCCGCTCGATCATGAGCAGCCGGGGGTGTGGCCGATGAGCGCCGACGATCCCTCCTCCGAGGATCTGTCCTCGCCCGTCGGTGGCAGCAAACCGGCCGCCCCGGCCGTCCCGGCCGCTCTGGCTGGCGGTCGCTCGGAGCGGGCGGTGCCCGCCGCGGATGCCGCGGCGTTTCGCGCCCAGTTCCCGGTCTTCGAGCGGGTGTCGTATCTCAACGCGGGGACCGACGGGCCGATCCCGCGGCGGGCGTTTGATGCCTCGGCGGACGCGACCCGGGCCGTGCTGGCGCGGGGGCGATCGGGACCCGCCCACTGGGAGAAGCTCGGCGAGATGGGCGCGGCGATGCGGCGACGCTACGCGTCCTTGCTCGGCTGCGAGGAATCCGAGGTCGCGCTGACCCGCTCGAGCGCCGATGGGATCAACGCCGTCGTCTCGGGGCTCGCCCTGAACGCCTCGGACGAGCTGCTGAGCAGCGACGAGGAGCACCCGAGCCTGCTCGCCCCGCTGGCGAGCGCGGCGCGGCGCAGTGGGGCATCGATCAGGATCGTCCCGTTCGGCGAGCTGGTTGGCGAGATCGGGCCACGAACTCGGCTCATCGCGTGCTCGCACGTCTCCTGGATCACCGGTTCGGTAATCGATACCCAGGCGCTTGCCGGGTGCGGTGTCCCGGTCTTGCTCGACGGTGCGCAAGCGCTCGGCGCGATCGCGGTCGACGTGCGTGGACTCGGCTGCGACTACTACGCCGCCGCTGGGCAAAAGTGGCTTTGCGGGCCTGACGGGACCGGGGTTTTGTATGTTCGCTCGGGCTGCATCGAGGCGCTGGCGCCGAGCTGGACGAGCTATTTCTCGCTGCGCGACCCCGATGCCGCGCTCGAGCTCCCGTTTCACCCCGGTGCGGCGCGTTTTGACATGGGCAACGTGATCGGGACGCTCGCGGCCTGGGTCTTGGCGGCGCTCGACGTGCTCGAGGATGCCGGGTGGGACTGGGTTTTTGAACGTGGGCCGCGCCTCGCCGCGAGGCTCGAGCAACTCTTGCGCGAGCGTGGTGTCGAGGTCTTGCCCCGCGGGCAATCGACTCTGGTCACCTGGAGGTCCGACGATGCGCTTCGCGGCGCCGCGGCGCTCGCCGAGCAGGGACTGATCGTCAGGGACCTACCGGGGAACGGGCTGATCCGCGCGTCGGTCGGGGCCTGGTCGAGCGAGGAAGAGCTCGAGCGGCTCGCCGCCCTGGCCGGCTGAGCTGTCGCGGGGACGAGCCCCGCTGTCAGTCACGGCCCGGAGCGACGAAAACGTCGGTGGCCGAGGAGCGGCGTAGGTCGCCGGTCGGGATCGCCGGGCGAGCGACCTCGGCTTCCTCGCGTTCGCGGTGTCCCGCCTTCGAGGCGTTTCGGAGCGCGTCGATTGAGGCGAGGTCATCGATCTGCGGCAGCGCGACATCGGCGGTGCGGACAACGGCCGCCGCGAGCATGACGAGGCGGATCCCCGGGAACAGGGGCGCCCCGTCGGTCGGGTTGGCGCGGGCGAACTCCTCCTGGCGGATCAGGATCGCGAGCACGTGCCGGGCCACCTCGCCCTGCCGCGAGCCGGGCTCGGGGACCTCGCAGGCCAGCCGCGCCATCGCCAGTGCCTCATACCCCGACTTGCCGATCAACATCCGTCCGATCGCGAGGATCAGGAGGACGTAGATCCGCTCCAGCAGGATGTCGAGCCCGAGCCGCTCCGGCCCCGGAGCCGGGCCGAGGTCGAGCGGCTCCTCGCCAGCGACGACCCGCTCGCCCTGCCCGCCGAGGATCCCCCGTAGCTGGTCGGTGTCGAGCCCGACCTGGAGCGCGGTCCGAACGACCATCGTCGTGATCAAAAACGGGGTGAAGTAGGGGAGGTCGCTCCCGTACAGGATCTGCCCCGGCGGAACGAGCGCGAACAAGGTCGCGAGGTCGGTCGGGTTCCACCAGGCGCTGTCGATGTAGACATTCGGGCAGCGCGGCAGCTCGGGCCAGAGCCAGCTCAGGTCGGTGACCGCCGTGTGGGCGAGGATGACGCGCGCGCCGGGGTAGCGGCGGGCAAGCATCATCGCGTCAAAGGCGAGCGCCGGGATTCCCCTCCCAGCGTGGATCAGGATCGGCGCCCGTTGCTCGTCGGCGAAGGCGAAGATCTCGTCGATCCCGGGGTCGCGCAGGCCAAAGCCCTCGGCCCGCGGATGGAGCTTGATCCCGCGCGCCCCTGCGTCGAAGCAGCGGCGCGCCTCGTCGACCGGGTCGAGCGCCGGGTCGAGTCGGCAGAAGGCGATGAGGCGACCGTCGGAGGCCGCCGATTCGGCGAGGACGCGATCGTTTGCGGGCGGGTAGCCGTCGGGCTCGTGCATCGGCGTCACCATCCCGCGCGAGTTCGCGGCGGCGAGGTTGTCGATCACCTGCTCGGCCGAGCAGGTGAACCGGTCGGGGTCGTTGCTGCCGGTGTGCGTGTGCATGTCGAACAGCGGGATCTGCGCCAGTCCGATCGGCAGACCCTCGTACCAGGGCCTGATCAGCTCGTCGTCATACACGCTGGGATCTTCTCCTCTGGCCGCCTGCGAGGCCGGGTAGGGCCGTCGTCCGTGGCCTGATCGTAGTCAAACTTGACCGCGGCCTGCGCCTCGGATACGCTGGCGAGGATGAGTTGGTTCGAGTTCTGGCTTTTCCTCCACATCCTCGCCGCGATGGTCTGGATCGGCGGAGCTGTAGCTATCCAGGTGTTCGGGATCCTGACCAAGCGGGCGGGCGACCCGGCGAAAAGCGCCTTCTTCGCGCAGAACGTCTCCTTCGCGGTCAACCGCGTCTTTTTCCCGGCGGCGCTGGTCGTTCTCGGCGCCGGAATCGGGCTGATCGAGGAGGGCGGCTGGGATTGGGACACGGCGTTCATCAGGTGGGGTCTGATCCTCTGGGTCGCGGTCGCCTCGGTCGCGTTTGGGTTCCTCGGGCGCGCAATCGGGAAAGTGGGAGCGCAGCTCGCCGCGGAGGGGCCGAGCCCCGAGATCGCACTGCGGATGCGAAACCTCGTTTGGCTCTCTCGCGGGCTGCTGGTAGCTCTCGTCGTGGTTGTCTTTTTGATGACGACGAAACCCGGGATCTAGCCCGTGGTGCCTGCCGCCGGGGTAGACTCGGGTGTCGTTGTGAGCACGGCGCAGACATCTCTCGGCACCGAATTCGCGCGGGCGTTCGGCGCTCGTGACCGGGAGCGGATCAGGGAACTGGTCGGATCGGAGTTCGACTTCCGGGCGCTGACGCCTCGCAAGATCTTCGAGGCAAGCGATGCCGACCGCCTGCTCGAGATCCTCTTCGACACCTGGATCGTCGAGGGCGACGAGATCACGGCGATCGAGAAGCTCGAGCACGATAGCTTCGCCGATCGCGAGCGGGTCGGCTACCGATTCCGCATTGCCAACGAGCGTGGCCAGTACCTCCTCGAGCAGCAGGCGTTCGTGACCGAGCGCGACGGTCGGATCGCCTGGATGCGCCTCGTTTGCTCGGGCTGGCGCCGCGACCCGCGCTGATTTGTAACTCGGCCGGTGGCTGGCGGCTTGCTGTCGCGCCCTCGGCAGGGGCAGGGCTCGCCGAGTCGAAATATGGGTTCATGCCGCTCCCCACGATCCTCGAGAGCCTGCGCGATGGGGTCGGTCCGACCCGGGTCTTCGCCGAGCCGGTCGAGCGCCGCGGTGTGACGGTAATTGCCGCGGCGAACGTAATTGGGGGTGGCGGTGGTGGCTTCGATGATTCGGGCGGGAAGGCTGACGGGGAGCCTAGCCTCGGCGGTGGCGGTGGGGGCTTCGGAGTCCTCGCGCGGCCAGCCGGATTTATCGAGATCAGCGACGCCGGGGCCGAGTGGAAGCCAGCGCCGGTTGATCTGACCTTGGTTTTGATCGCCGCGAGCGTCTTCGCCGTGCCAGCTGCGGTGCGCGCGATCGCTCGGGGTCGTCGCAGCCGCTGAGCGACATCGTCCCGGCAAGTCGGTACGCAATCGCCTTGGCCCGCTCGGTTACTCGGATCGAGCGAGGGTGTTGCGTTGCGGTCGGGCGGCGCGTTGGGAGTCGCGACCGCGCCGAGCAGCTCCAGCTCGGATAGTGCAGCCTGCAAACTCGGAAAAGAGGAGATGGGAGTCGGAAGGGCGCCGAGGGAGCCAAGCCAAGCGAGGGTCGAGCCGGACCCGTTGCGGAGCGGCCAAACTGTAACGTCGGGCGCAGCGCGTGCCACCGGCAGGCGTTGTTTCCGCCGCCCGGCCATCAGACGGGCCCCGGGGTCGGCTGATGCTCCGCGGAGGCCTGCACGGGTGTATCGTCGACCCACCCCGGATGCGGAGTCGGCGTGGCGCTCGGTGCGACCCGGCAGTCGAGAATGGCGATCAGGCAAAGGGAGTCACGGCGATGAGCGAAGCTGGCAGTCACAGTCATAAGGTGCTCGGGCTCGGCGGCGTCTTCATCCGAGCACGCGACCCGGCGGCACTCGCTGCCTGGTATCGCCAGCATCTCGGATTCGACGTGCACGACTTTGGCGGCTCCTTCGGGGCGATCTTCGAGTTCGCCGAGCGCCAGCCCGGCTACCAGATTTGGACCGCGTTTCCTACCGAAACACCGTACTTCGGCGCCGCCACCCAGCCCCAGATGCTCAATTTTCGTGTCGCTGATCTCGATGGCCTTCTGACGCAGCTTCGCGAGGCTGGCGTCACGGTCGAGGGCGAGGTAGAGCGTTCCGATTACGGGGCGTTTGGCTGGTGCGTCGACGGGGAGGGAAATCGAGTTGAGTTGTGGCAGCCGCCGGAGCCTGATATCGGTTCGAACGTCGACTCGACGCGCCGTGAAGCCGAACTCGAATGACTCGCAACGGGCGATCACGCAGTGCCGACGCTCCGCCAGGCGCCAAACCACCTCGTCGAGCGAACGAACGTGCAGAAGCCCCGCTATGCGGGGGTGAACTGCACGTTCGTCCGGCTCGACCGCCGTTCAGCGAGGATGCCCGCCGCGGATACCGAGACGTGTGGCGCATCGCGCCAGGGGCCGACGCGTAAATGTGCCGACGCTCGGTAGTCGGGCGATTGGCTAGGCGGCCGCCGCGATCTCGACCGTCTCGAGCCCCAAGCTCGAATGACTCGCAGCGGGCGATCACGCCGGCTGGCGCTTCGCCAGGCGCCAAACCGGCTGGCGCTTCGCCAGGCGCCAAACCACCTCGTCGAGCGAACGAACCTGCAGAAGCCCCGCTATGCGGGGGTGAACTGCACGTTCGTCCGGCACAACCGCCGTTCAGCCAGGATGCCCGCCGCGGATACCGAGACGTGTGGCGCATCGCGCCAGAGCCAACGCGCAAGCGTGCCGATGCTTGGCGTTCCGGCGATCGGCTAATCGTCGCCACGGCACTTCGGCTCCGCGCCACGCAGTTGCGGGCGTTGAGCTCGCCGCCACGGTTCTCGCCTGCTCGAATCGCTGGCGACGGCGCCGAGATCGGGCGCTGGCTCGGCATCCGCTCGAGGATCCCGGATTTGGGGCGATCGGAAGAAGGGTGCGGACGACGAAGCCTGCTTCGCAGGGCGCTTCCTGGGATGCCGGAGGAGGGACTTGAACCCCCGACACGCGGATTATGATTCCGCTGCTCTAACCAGCTGAGCTACTCCGGCGGGGTTGGGATGGTAGCGGGGTAGAATCGGAGCGGTTTCGCCCGTCACGTCGCCGTGGTGGGCGGTGGGCGGGGCGGATCGTCGGCCTCGGGGTTGCAGCCGGATCCGGCCCGGGTTGACCGCGTTGAGATCGCCGACACCGGGGTGAATGGCCGGATCGAGCGGCGCGGTGAAGCTCGGCTTCGGTGTCTTGGGGTGACGAGCGATACGGTGCCCGCACCGACGCGCTGCGTTCGCGGCTCGCGGCAAAAACTTTTGGCGCCAAATCAACACCGGAGGGCAGGTAGCAATGGATGAACTCGGGCGGGCGGTCTCGGCCGTCGTCAACGACTGCCTGCGGGTCAAGCCCGGCGAGGAGGTCTTGGTGATCGCCAACCCGGCGACGCTCGGACTTGGCGAGCGGTTGCGTGGCGAGGCGGGACGGTCCGGGGCCGATGCGATTTTGGCGTTGATGGGGGAGCGGGGGTCGCATGCCGCCGAGCCGCCGCGAACGTTGGCGGCGGCAATGGCGGGCGCCGATGTGGTGCTGGCACCGACGATTCAGTCGCTCTCGCATACCGCCGCGCGTAAGGCCGCCTGCGATGGCGGGACGCGGATCGCGACCCTACCCGGGGTCACCGAGGAGATGCTGGCGCGGGTGATGGGGGCCGACATCGCCGGGCTCGAGCGCAAGGGTGGGGCGATCGCGGCGCTGCTCGACGACGCTGAGGAGGCTCGGATCAGATGCGCGAATGGCAGCGATCTTCGGCTCGGGCTGAGCGGTCGAGCGGCAATCCCCGATGCCGGACGGCTCGACCGACCGGGGGCTTTCGGCAACCTGCCGTGTGGCGAGGCGTTTATCGCGCCGCTGGAGGGAAGCTGCGAGGGGACCTTGGTGGTTGACGGGACAATCGCCGGGGTTGGGATACCGGCCGAGCCGGTGCGACTGACGGTTCGCGACGGACGCCTCGCAGCGGCGAGCGGCGCGGCCGGCGCGGCCCTTTTGGAGTTGTTGGTGGCGCACGGTGAGGTTGCGACGACGGTCGCTGAACTCGGGGTCGGGACCAACGAGTGCGCTCGCCTGACCGGCAACGTCTTGGAGGACGAGAAGATCGAGGGGACCGTGCACGTCGCCTTTGGCGCCTCGGCGGCAATCGGCGGGACGGTTCAGGTCCCGGTCCACCTTGACTGCGTGGTGATGCAGCCGACCCTGACGATCGGCGCGACGCTGGTTGTCGACGCCGGCCGGTTGGTGATCTGAGGGCGCCGGGCGGCGCGACGATGGGTGCCGAGCCGCGCTACCTGGCGGTCCCGAACTTTTCCGAGGGCTCATCGGCCGCGAAGCTCGGGGTGATCTCGGCGAGCCTTGGTGGACACGGCGCGGAGCGGCTCGATCTGCACCTCGACCGCGATCACAATCGGGCTGTCTTTACCCTGGCCGGCACCGAGTCGCAACTGGTCGAGGGGATTTTCGCCGCCGCCGCGTCCGCAATTGGGCAGATCGACATGCGGGCGTACGTTGGTCTGCACCCGGCGGTCGGGGCGCTCGATGTCTGCCCGATCGTCGCGCTCGACGGACCGGCGCTGAGCGCCGCCCGGCTGATCGCGCGCCGACTCGGCGCCCGGCTCGGCGACGAGCTCGGCCTGCCGGTCCTGCTCTACGGCGCTCTCGCCTCCGACCCGGCTCACCGCGAGCGCCACTTCTTTCGCGACGGCGGTCTGCGTCGACTCTCGGAGCGCCTTTGGGCGGGCGAGCTGGTCCCGGACTTCGGCCCGCGTTCGCCGCACCCGACCGCCGGGGTGACACTCCTGACGGCACGAAAACCACTTGCCGCCTTCAACTTTGAGCTTAACCGCGCCGATCTTGATCTCGCCCGGACCGCCGCCGCCGCGCTTCGCGAATCGGGCGGCGGTCCGATCGGGGTGCGGGCGATCGGCCTGCTTTTATCGAGTGGTCGCGCCCAGGTCTCGACCAACATTCATGACCCGATCGCGGTCCCGATCGCGACAGTTTTGGCACGTCTTGAGGCGATCCTGGCGCCGCTCGGCGGTCGGGTTATCGAGGCTGAGCTGGTCGGTCTATTGCCGCTCGGCAGCGAGCTTGGCTGGCCGCACCAACGAATCTCGATTCGCGGCTACGACCCCGATCGCTCGCTGATCGAAGCGCGACTCGCCGATTCGGGGTAGCCGAGCCGCGCTCCGTTGTAGGCTGCGGGGCCGAGATGGCGCAGACGAAGCGAAAGCGAAAGCGAAAGCATCGCGGTACCCAGGGTGGCAAGGTCGAGACCAACCGCTCACGCCCGCGCAGCCGCGCCGAGGCGCGTGCCCAGTACCGAGCCCAGCCGCAAAACCGGGTCCAGCAGCCGCCGACCTGGACCGGATCGATCATCAAGGCGGCGGTGATCAGCGCCCTGGTCGGTGGTTCGATGATCCTGTTCGGGATGCGAACCCCTCCCCAAGCGATCGGTCTCTCGGTCTTCATGCTGGTCTTCTACATCCCGATGGGCTATTACATCGACCGCTTTTTCTACAACCGCCGCGAGACAAAGCGGGTCGCCGAGCTGCGCGAGAAAAAGCAAGCACGGGGCCGGCACTGATGGTGGTTCGAGGGCTCGCCGTCGGGCCGGTTCAGGAGAACTGCTATGTCTTCGCCGCCGACGATTCACCGACCTGCGTTGTCGTCGACCCGGGCGATGAGGTTGAACGGATCCTCGAGGTGGTAAGCGGCCTCGATCGCGCGGTCGAGGCGATCCTGCTGACCCACTGCCACTTCGATCACATCGGCGCGGTCGCGCCGCTTGCTCGCCAAAGCGGCGCCCCGGTCTGGTGTCCCGAGATCGAACAGCCGCTGCTCGCCGACATCATGAGCTACGTGCCCTGGCCCGGCTTCGGCCCGTTTGAGAGCTACGAGGCCGATCATCTGCTGAGCGGCGGTGAGAAGCTGACCTTGGCCGGAGTTGAGATCGAGGTCCTCTTCACCCCTGGCCACAGCCCCGGCCACCTCACCTTCGCGATCGAGTCGGCGGCGGCGCTTTTTAGCGGCGACGTGCTGTTTCGGCAGAGCATCGGCAGGACCGACCTGCCGGGCGCCGACCATGAAACCCTGTTGGCCAGCATCGCCGCGCTGCTTGGGCGCTACCCCGACGAGTCGACCGTGTTCCCGGGCCACATGGGGATCACCACCCTCGGCGCCGAGCGCGTCGATAACCCGTTCCTCGCTTCGCTCGTCGGCTGAGGCCCGGTGGCGGCGCCAAGACACCGGCTGCCGAAGGGCACCTTTGACATCCTGCCCGCCGAACAGGGGGCGCGTCGGCGGCTGTTGGAGCGCGCCGCCGAGCTGCTCGGCGGCGCCGGATACGGCCGCATCGAGACCCCTGCCTTCGAGGAGACCGAGCTGTTCTCGCGAGGGGTCGGCGGCTCGACCGACATCGTCCGAAAGGAGATGTTCAACTTCACCGACCGCGCCGATCGCCCCCTCACCCTGCGCCCGGAGGGAACCGCCGCGGTCGCCCGCGCCTACCTCGAGCACGGCATGCACAAGCTCGCCCAGCCGGTCAAGTTGTGGTACGCAGGCGCCTTTTTCCGCGCCGAGTCGCCGCAGGCGGGGCGGTTTCGCCAGTTCAATCAGATCGGCGCCGAGGCGATTGGTTCGCCCTCACCGCTGCTTGACGCCGAACTGATCATCAGCCTTGACGATCTCTTGCGCGGGCTCGGGGTGGGGGGGCTGGAGCTGCGGCTTGCGAGCCTCGGCTCGGCGGCGACTCGGCTCGCCTATCGCGACGAATTGCGCGCCTATCTGCGCCGCAACGAGGCGGCGCTCGGCGCCGAGGTGCAGGCCCGGATTGACGAGAACCCGCTGCGGGCCTTCGATTCCGATCACCCCGGGACCCGCGAGGTGATGGTCGCGGCGCCTACTCTGCTGCAGCGCCTGTCCGATCGCGACGCCGAGCGCTTCGACGCCGTTCGCGCCGCCCTTGACTCCGCCGGAGTCGCCTACCGCCTCGACGGCAGCCTGGTCCGCGGCCTCGACTACTACACCGACACCGTCTTTGAGTTCAACTGCGATCGTCTTGGCGCCCAGTCGGGGATCGCGGGCGGCGGGCGCTACGACGGTCTGATCGAATTGCTCGGCGGTGCCCCAACCCCCGGGGTCGGCTGGGCGCTCGGGATCGAGCGGGTCTTGATCGCGCTCGACGCAGCGCCGCAGCGCCCCCGGATCGATGCCTTTGTCGTCGCCACGCAACCGCCGCTACGCGAGGTCGCCTTCGCGCTGGTCATCGAGCTGCGCCGGGCCGGGCTGGCGGTTGACCTTGATCTGGCCGATCGCAGCGCCAAGGGTCAGTTCAAGCAGGCCGATCGAAGCGGCGCCCGAGTCGCGATCATCCTCGGCGAGGATGGGACCGAGACGGTGCGCGAGCTGCGAACTGGCAAGCAGCGCCCGCTCGAGCGCGACCGAGTCGCCGCGCAAATCGCGGCGCTGCGAGACTCTGCGGCCGGGTGAGTTCCAAGCCGACTAAAAAGCGCCGCGTCGATTCGCAGCCGATCCCAGCGCTGCGGCCAAACCGCTTCCGCGACCTGTGGGCGGGTCAGGTCGCGGCCGAGCGGGTCGGCGAGACCGCCCGGCTCAGTGGCTGGGTCCACCGGCGCCGCGACCACGGCGGCCTGGTCTTCATCGATCTGCGCGATCGCACCGGGATCGTCCAGCTCGTGTTTCACCCCGAGACCGCGGGCGAGAGTTTCGCGCTCGGCCACCGGTTGCGGGCCGAGGACGTTGTCAGCGCCCTCGGCACAATCGTCGAGCGCGATCCCGAGACGGTCAACTCGGAGCTCGCGACCGGTGCATTCGAGGTCCAAGTCAGCGACGCCGATCGTCTCGCCGACGCCGCGACGCCGCCGTTTGAGATCGAGAGTTTCTCCGGCCAGGTTTCCGAGGAGATGCGGATGCGCCACCGCTACCTCGACCTGCGCCGAGAGCACATGTATCGAGCCCTCGAGCTGCGCTCGCGGGTCGGGGCGGCGATGCGCGAGTTCCTCGGCGGCGAGGGCTTCCTTGAGATTGAGACCCCGACTCTGACCCGCTCGACCCCCGAGGGTGCGCGTGACTTCCTGGTCGCGGCGCGAAGCGCCCCGGGCTCGTTCTATGCGCTGCCGCAATCTCCGCAACTGTTCAAGCAACTGCTGATGGTCGCGGGGATGGAGCGCTACTTCCAGATCGCCCGCTGCTTTCGCGACGAGTCGATGCGGGCCGATCGTCAGGCCGAGTTCACCCAGCTCGACATCGAGATGTCGTTTGTTGAGCTCGACGATGTGATCGAGGTCAACGAACGCCTTCTCGCGCACGTTTTCGCCGCGGTCGGGGGGCCGGATCTGAGTCTGCCGCTGCCGCGGATCGGCTATGACGAGGCACTCGCGCGTTGGGGCAGCGATCGCCCTGACCTGCGCTTCGGCCTCGAGTTGGTCGAGCTGACCGAGCTACTGCGCGCGAGTGCTTTCAAGGTGTTCAGCGCGGTTGCCGCGGCGGGCGGGGCGATCCGGGCGATCAATGCGGGCCGCCACGATCTGCCTCGATCGGCGCTCGACGGTCTGATCGGCCGCGCCCAGGAACTCGGTGCGAAGGGCCTGGTCTGGGCCTATTGCGAGGCTGAGGGCTGGCGCTCGCCGACCGCCAAGTTCCTGACCGCCGAGGAGATCGGTGCGATCAACGCTGCGCTCGCGGCCGAACCGGGCGATCTGCTGTTGCTGGTCGCCGATCGGCGCCCGGTTGTCAACTCGGTTCTCGGAGCGCTGCGGCTCGAGCTTGCCGAGCGATTCGAGCTGATCGACGAGAGCCTCGATTCGCTTGCCTGGATCGTCGACTGGCCGCTTTTTGAGTGGGACCAGGAGGGCGCGCGCTGGGATCCGCTGCACCACCCGTTTACCGCTCCCGATGGGGCGCTTGACCCGGCCGACCCCGGAGCGGCTCGGGCGCTCGCCTACGATGTCGTTTGGAACGGCCAGGAGCTTGGCGGCGGCTCGATCCGAATCCATGACTCAGAGCTGCAAACGACCGTGTTCGCTCTGCTTGGGATCGACGCCGGGGAGGCCGAGGAGCGGTTCGGGTTCTTGTTGGAGGCGTTGCGTTACGGGGCGCCACCGCATGGCGGGATTGCCTACGGGGTCGATCGATTGGTCCAGCGCCTGCTTGGCGCCGACTCGATCCGCGATGTCATCGCCTTCCCGAAAACCGCCTCCGGCGTCGACCTACTGACCGGGGCGCCAGCGCCGGTTGAGATCGGGCAACTTCGTGAACTCGGGATCACGGTGCCGGTCAAGCCTCGACGGTGAGCGTCGCGGGCGCGACCGGCGAGATCGGCGAGCTTACGGCGGCCGTCTTCGCCGCCGTCAACGCTGAGGATCCGACCCGGTTTGCCGCGCTTTGCGCTCCTGAGGTCGAGATTCACACAGCCCGCGGGGTCCGCCGGGGGCGCGAGGAGGCGGCCGATTGGGTGGCCAAGCAATACGACAACCTGCTGCGGCGGTTTCTGATCGATTCGGTCGCCGAGGCGCCGCGGGGCGGGCTCGCGGTCGTCGAAGCGCGGATCCGATACCTGTGGCGGGAGGGGGAGGAGCTCGCCGACGAGTCGCCGATCAGGCTCGGGGTTCGCTTCGAGGCCGACCTGTTGGCGGAGCTCCGCCTCGAGTGGCCGGATTGAGCGATCCACTCTTGAGCCCGAGTTGAGGTGGTCGATCGCCGGGGTACCTGCCACTCAACGCCCCGAACCGACCGAGTCGAGAAGGAGCTCGCAATGACCGAGGCGACCAGGAGCTCGCGATGCAGGCAACCTGACGATGTGCGAAGCGGAGGGCTCGAGCGTCGGATTTTCCCACCAAGCGCCACGACGGCGCTCAAGAAATCGGCCGGGCTGCCGAACAAGAGGATTGACTGATACGTTTAGAACAGGACTCGAACTCGTACGCCAGCCACCCTCATTGTGAGCCAACGCAAATGGCCTCGGGAGTCGATGTTCGGCAAGCCGTCCCGCGGTCGGCCCCGACTTGACACCCACCTTGAAAAAGGGTTCTCAGGCCGGGTGGCAACGGCGAGCTGGAGTCCCTTTCAAAGCGGAGGTCAGTCGCAAACTGACGCGAAGGACACTCCGTGCGAGAGAAGATCAACGAAGACCCACGTACGCAGATGGCGCTGTTGGGGGCGCTGGCTCTGATCGGTGTCGTGTTCTTTTTGTTGCGTGGCGGCGGCGAAACCGTGCCCGATGCAACCGCGCCCACGACCGATCCCAGCGCCACCGCGACGGCGCCGACCGATCCGGCCGCGGCCGCCGCATCTGGCAGCACCCTGACCGTGCCCGGCAGCCGTCCTGCGCCCGGCGGTGATTTGGGCCCGTCGAGTTCGAATTCGGGCGCGATCAAGGAGCTTGAGGCCGGACCGGGTCTGCCCGAGGCGTTTGTCAAGGCATACAGCGATGACCAGATCGTCGCGATCCTGTTCTACGACAAGGGTGGTCTCGACGACCGTGAGCTGAAGGCCGAGGTGACGCAGCAGTTCCGCGGTGAGAAGGACGTCAAGCTGTTTATCGAATCGCCAAACGCGGTCGCCGATTACTCCCAGATCACCCAGGGGGTTGGGCTCGACCGCACCCCGGCCCTGATCGTGATCAAGCCCCGCTCGACCACCGAAGGCGCCCCGGTCGCGTCGATCAACTATGGGTTCCGAGGTAGCAAGGCGATCCAGCAGACCCTCCGCGACGCCGTTTACGACGGCGGCACCGTAACCGTCTATCCGTAGACGGTTGCCCGCCGCCCCGTCGAGCCTCGACCCCGCGAGAGCGCCAGCGCCTCGACGCGGCGCGGTCGCTGATCCGGCGAGGGCGGCGGGTAGGTGATCCGCCGCTGTTCGAGCAGGAACCGGTCATCTAGGCTGACGGGGAGATGGATCGCGAGGTTTTTTCCTATTACGCGTCGAGTCGGGCTCATCGGGGTGAGTCGGCGGGCGAGGGGCGGAGCGTCGGCGGTTCGGCCGGGGGTTCGGCGTGCGGCGATCTGATTCGGATTTCGCTCGGCGGCGGGGTCGATGGCCGGGTCGGGCAGGCCTGTTTTGAGGCCGACGGGTGCGCGGCGATCTTCGCGGCGGCGGCGGCGGTTTGCGAGCGGGTCGAGGGGCTGGGGCTGATTGAGGCGGCGCGGCTTGACGCGGCGGCGATCGCCGGGCTGCTTGGGGGGCTCGGCAGCGAGGCGATGCACGCGGCCCGTCTGGTCGAGGACGCCCTGCACCGAGCGCTTGGCACGGCGGCGGCATCCGGGGTTGTGAGCGGCTCTGCCCCGGTCGGCGGCGAGCGGATCTTGGTCGCGATGAGCGGCGGGGTCGACAGCACTGTCGCGGCGGTCATGGCGGCTCGTCGGGGTCTCGAGGTGGTCGGGGTGACGGTCAAGTTGTGGAGCGATCAAAGCGGCGATCCCGGGCGCAGTTGCTGCTCGCCGCAGGCGGTGTTGGGCGCCCGCGCGATCGCCCATTCACTTGGTTTCCCGCACCTGACGCTCGACCTCGAGGACCGCTTTGCCGCCGCGGTGGTGGCCCCGTTTGTCGAGGGCTATGCGACCGGCTCGACCCCGAACCCGTGCATTCGCTGTAACGGCCGGGTGCGGCTCGACGCGATGGCTGGGCTGGCAGGGCAAATCGGGGCGGACGCCCTCGCAACCGGCCACTACGCCCGGGTGGTCGACGACGACGGTGGCCCACTGCTCGCCGCCGCCGCCGATCCGACCAAGGACCAGTCCTACATGTTGGCGGCGCTTTCGCCGAAGACGCTGGCAAAGCTCCGCTTCCCGCTCGCGGCGACGACGAAGACGGAGGTTCGGGCGATCGCGGCGGAACTTGGGCTCGCGGTTGCTAAGCGTCCCGACAGCCAGGACTTGTGCTTTTTGTCGGGGGTTGGCAAGGCCGATTTCCTGGCGCGACACGGCGGACCCGGAGATCGTCCTGGCGCGATCATCGACCGCGGCGGTCGGGTGCTCGGGCGCCATCGCGGCCAGCACAACTTTACAATCGGGCAGCGCCGCGGCCTCGGGATTGGTGGCGGTGAGCCGCTTTACGTCGCCGAGCGTGACGCTGTCGCCAACACGGTTACGGCGGCTCCTCGGCGGGCTCTCCTGCGAACTCGAATCGAGTTGCGCGAGGTCATCCTGCACCGCTCGGGCGAGCGGGTCGACGCGGTCAAGCTGCGCTACCGCGGCGAGGCGCTGTCGGCTCGGCTTGACCCGCCGAGTGCGTCCGTCGGGTCGCACCGCCAGCTCTCAGTCGAGCTCAACGAGCCCGCCTGGGCGGTCGCGCGCGGTCAGACCGCGGTCCTGCTCGACGGCGAGCGACTGATCGGCCACGGCACGATCGTCGGTTGATCCGACCGGTTGCTTAGCCTGTTGTTTGATGCGAAGCGATCGGATCCGCGAGACCTACCAGGCGTTTTTTGAGCAGCACGCCCATCGGCGGGTGCCCTCGGCCTCCCTGGTGCCAGCCCCGACCGACTCCTCGACCCTGCTGACGGTCGCCGGGATGCAGCCTTTCAAGCCCTATTTCCTCGGCCTCGAAGCGCCCCCGGCAAGTCGGCTTACCTCCTCGCAGCGCTGCTTTCGCACCCCCGACATTGAGCAGGTCGGCAACACCGCCCGGCACCTCACCTTCTTCGAGATGCTCGGCAACTTCTCGATTGGCGACTACTTTAAGCCCGAGGCGATCGCCTTTGCCTGGCAGCTCTCGACCGACGGTTTCGGGTTCGATCCCGAGCAGATTTGGATCACGGTTTTTGCCGGTGATGAGGAACTTGGGCTCGGTCCCGACGAGGAGGCGATCGAACTCTGGGAGGCGCAGGGGGTAGCGGCGGCGCGGATCGTCCGGCTGCCGCGCTCTGAGAACTTTTGGCAGGCAGGGCCGACCGGCCCGTGCGGTCCCTGCTCGGAGCTTTATCTTGACCGCGGGGTCAAGTTTGGCGCCGTCGACGATCTCCCGGGGTCGAACTCCGACCGTTTCTTGGAGTACTGGAACCTCGTCTTCATGAGCAATCAGCTGCACGAGGACGGCTCGTTGAGCGATCTGCCCGCCAAGAACATCGACACCGGGCTCGGCCTCGAGCGGATGGCGGTCATCCAGCAGGGGGTTGAGTCGGTCTTTGACACCGATGCGCTGGCCCCACTGATCGAGCTGGCGGTGGAGCTGTCGGGCCAACCCTACGGCGCCGATCCGAAACTGACCCGGGCGATCCGGATCATCGCCGACCACAGTCGCGGCGCGGCCGGGCTGCTGTCCGACGGGGTCGTCCCTTCAAACGAGGATCGCGGCTACGTGCTGCGACGGGTGCTGCGACGGGCGATCTTGCAGGCTCGGGTGCTCGGGATCGAGGGGCCGTGCCTGGGGCGCTTTGCCGAGCGGGTGATCGAGCTCGGCGTCGCCAGCAACCCCGGTCTCGGAGTCGAGCGGTCGACGATCCTGCGCTGGATCGGTGACGAAGAGCTCGGCTTTGGTCGCACCCTCGATCGCGGCGTCGCGATGCTCGATCGGCTGATCGCCGACGCCGCCGGGGCGGGGCAGAGTGTGATCGATCCGGCCCAGGCGTTCGCGCTTCACGACACCTACGGCTTCCCGTTCGAGCTGACGACCGAGTTGCTTGCCGAGGCTGGTTTGAGCGCCGACCCGGGCGAGTTTGAGCTCCTGATGGAGGAGCAGCGGCGGCGGGCGCGAGCCGGTGCCACGACCCCCGCGGGAGCGGCGGCCGAACGAATCGGGGAGATCGTGGCGAGCGCGGCACCGAGTGAGTTCGTCGGTTACGAGCAGCTGCGGGTCGAGACCGCAATCGCGGCCGCTCGAGCGATCGACGGCGCGGTCGTCGTCAAGCTCGAACAGAGCCCGTTTTACCCCG
>JAHEXU010000216.1 GCA_023251975.1 bacterium
TCGACGCCGACCAGCTCGACCGGCGCTCCCTCTATCCGCGCTCGCTCCCCGCGAGTAAGCGCGTCTTCCGCGGCGACGAGGAAGCCGGACTTTTGCTCCTGGTCGTCGTAGGCGTCGACGGTGAGTTCATCGATCAGCTCGTCGAACTCGGCCGCGGTTCTCATGTCACGGCGCGCAGAGCGTCGAGGTCAGGTATCAGCCCCTGCTCGCGCGCTGCCTGTTGGAGTTCCTCCGGCAACCTGCGCGCGTCGACGAGCAGCCGTCGAACTCTACGATCCACGCCACCGGGTGCTGCTCAATCATCGCCACGCGGGTCAGCTCGGGCTCGTAGAGCCCGATGTCCAGCAGTCGGTTGATCATGCCCGCCTTGTTGGCCATCGTGGTTTGCTTGACACCGGCGGCCGCCGCGAGATCGGCGGCGGTCAGGTGCGGTGTCTGGGTGCGGTCGAAGAGGAAGTTGACCT
The DNA here is from genome assembly GCA_023251975.1 of bacterium. Classification (GTDB taxonomy): domain Bacteria; phylum Actinomycetota; class Thermoleophilia; order Solirubrobacterales; family 70-9; genus JAHEXU01. The sequence continues at coordinate 465 of JAHEXU010000216.1, forward strand.
GCGCGAGCGCGTAGAGCACGCCGCCGGCCCAGATCCGAGCATCCCCGCGCATGATCGGCGACGGCCGTTTGCGCGCCAGGCGCTCGACGAGCCGCCGCGCCAGCCGTGCGTACTCGGCGTCCAGCTGCGCTGCGCACACCGTGTCGGTGATGTCGACGATCGACCGGGCCAGGCCCAGCACTGTCTGCGGAACCTTCAAGCCATCCCGTGTCATGGTGTGATCTTCGCGTCAGCGCCGGACGAAACGCGGTTGGGTGCCCGCCCTTCCGGCGGAAAAGCCGGAGGTTCTGATCCACGCTGTCGCCTTGCCGATCGCCGCCAATTGCCCGCTCCGCGGTCACATTCAGACATGCCACGGCACCCAGAGCTGTCCCTGTCACGCCGGAGGTCGCCGGTCCGAGTCCCGTCGCTCCCGTCCCCATACGCAGCAACTCTTGGGCGCACGCCGAGACTGAGGGCGCTTCTTTCGAACGCCCGGTATCCAGTGCATCGGCGACTAGGTGTTCGACAACGTGAAATCGTCGGTTTGGGCCGCGTTACGGCGCCGAGCCGGGCACGACCGCAAGGTCGCCAGCACGACCGCGACTCGCGAGCTTATGCCAGCCCCAACCGGTCCCGCGCCGACTTGACAACGACAGGCCACTCGCTTCACTCGCGAACTCGAAGCTTTCGCGATTCGAGCCGCCGAGGGGCGGAATGGAGGAAGTTTGGGCGAAAATAGCGCCCGAGTAGCCCGCAACGAGCCTACAGCGGATGGATCCGAGGGCTCAAAACGCTATTTCCGGTAGTTGGGCAGGCGATCGCCAACGCTTGGCCGCGGGCCTCGGCGGCGGGCTCGACCGCCATTCCCTCAGTGCACCGGGGCGAAGGTTCTAGACTCCGAGCTGTGGCGAACTTACCTGACGGAAGGCGACGCCAACGAGCCGTCGTGAAGGTGGGTTCAAGTGTGCTGGTGGATCCGAACGGCGGCCTGCGGAGCGATGTTCTCGCCTCGATCTGCGCCGCAGTCGCAGATGCGAAGCGGGCAGGCGGATCGGTAGCGATCGTGTCTAGCGGCGCGATCGCTCGCGGGATGGAAGCTCGCGGTCGGACGACCCGCCCGCAACGCGCGGGCGAGCTGCAAGCGCTCAGCGCTTTGGGGCAGGGGCGCTTATTTCGGGAGTACGAGATCGCTCTCGAGGGCCACAGCTTCAGAGCTGCGCAGGTGCTGTTGACGATCATGGAGCTTCACGACCGGGACAAGTTTGTGAATGCGCGGCGAACGCTGCAACGGCTGCTCAGTTGGGAAGTCGTTCCAATTGTCAATGAGAACGACGTGATCGCCAGCGACGAGATCACGTTTGGGGATAACGACTTCCTCGCCGCCCATGTAGCAACGATGATTGCTGCGGATGCTTTGATTTTACTTACGAACACGGACGGGCTCTTCACAGCCGATCCCCATCGCGGCGCAGGCGGAGAACTAGTCGCAGATGTTGAGGATGTCGAAGAAGCCGTGAGCAGGTTTGGCGTTGGGAGCAACTCGTCGCCGCTCGGTTCCGGCGGCATGCTTTCGAAGCTACGGGCTGGACAGATCGCGGCGGAATCCGGCGTCAAAACGACCATATGTTGTGGTTTGGACGCGGATCAGGTTGGCCGAGCGCTTCGCGGCGAGCTCGTTGGAACAACCATCCATGCGAAGACGCGCGACGCGACCAGGCACCGCTCTCGGCACGACTTCAAGAAATGGCTCCGGCACGGCAAGCCCTCGAAGGGTTCCGTCATCGTCGACACGGGGGCGGTGCGGGCGCTCGAGAAATCCGGGGCAAGTCTTCTCGCCGTCGGCGTTGTCGATATCACCGGAGACTTCTTTCCGGGAGACGCGATCGAAATACGTAATCCCGTGGGACTGCCGGTCGGGAAAGGCATCGTCAATTATTCGGCAACTGAGCTGCGGCGCATCAAGGGAAAAGCCTCGATCGATGTCGAGATGGACCTGCAGGAAGCACCGGCCCAAGCGGTGGTCAATCGAGACGACTTGCTTCTGTTGACCGACGACATCTGAGGACCGTGCGGACCGAGCGCTTCGAACCGGGCGATCCCGTCCCCTGGGGTGCAGCGGTTGAACAGCTTCGGGCGGGGTTCCGATCGTCAAACTCCGCGCGGGCTTCGCAGGTCCGGGGCACCAGAGAAATTCGGACGCCGGCACACGACGCGGATCGATCCCCGCCTAGATGACTAGTTCCGCGCTTACGCCACGTAGGCAACAAGTGATCGCGGCGCCCGGCCCAGCATGTGGTTCAGTGAAATCGCAGCCGCGAAGGCAACGAAACGAGTCGCCAAGCGGGTTCTGATCCCGGTCAGTGTCCGTGCGCCGTGTCGCTCAAGCGTCAGCAGATCCTTCATCGTCCGAAAGATTCACTCGACGCGCCAGCGAGTCGGTGCCAGGTGGGGACCACGCCCTGGCTCGTCCTTTCGCTTGGGGCGAACGACCGTCGCACCAAGCGTTGCTGCACCAGCCTCGAACTCGCGGCCAGCTTTAGGGCGCGCGAAAAAATTACTGAGTCGATCGGGACCCCAAAGACAAGCTCCCCAGCGAGTTGTCGGGCGTGCCTCGAACCACTAGTTTATTCGCGGGTCCTTAGCCCCTATCACCAGCCGATTTCGACCTGCTGCTGCTATTTCCCTGCCGCAGGGTGCTTTACGGGGTTGGGGCCGTGGAACTAGTCATCTAGGTCGCCACCGCGATCGAGGCCGTCGCGCCGGATCGGGCCGCCGGTCAGGTCGGGTCGCCGAAGCCCGCCTCAACCCGGAGACAGGCGTTCCTCGAGGCCGTCCAGGATCGCATCCAGCCCCAGCTCGAACAGGCCCTCGTCGCCCATCGCCTCCGCAGCCTCGTCGGTCAGGCCGACGAGTGCGGGGTACCGGTCGGGGGAGAGCCCCCGGAGCGCCCCCAGCGCTCGCTCTCGGTCGATAGCTGATCCAGGCCCGGGTCCGAAGGCCGAGTAGCCGAACGTGTAGATGAAGAGCATTCGATAGAGCGTTGCGGCCTCGCGCTTGCCGAACCCCGCATCGCGGAGGATACGGATGCCGATCTCGGTCAGGTCGAGCGCGACCGGGCTCAGGATCGGTCGCTTGTATCGCAGCTCGACGATCGCCGGGTTGACGATCAGGCTGGCGCGGATGGCGATCATCAACCGGCGAAGCTGATCCTGCCAGGAGTCGTCGGCCAGCCCTGCGGCGATCGAGGTGACAATCAGTTGTGAGCCTGAATCCACGATCGCGTCCAGCAGCTCGTCCTTGCTGCGGAAGTGGCCGTAGATGGTCATCGTTCCGACCCCTAGCTCCCTCGCCAGGCGCCGCATGCTGAACGCGTCGAGCCCGTCCCGATTGAGCAGTCGCAATCCCGCAGCCACGATTCGAGGCCGCGAAAGACCGATTCGCGAGGTTGTCTCACCGACCTCTTGCGCTGCGCCCGCGGTCGGTTGCTCAGCCACCGGGGCGCCATTCGCAGCTCATCGCGGAAGCCTATCGTACGCCTGTCCCGTACATCTGTACTATGGGGGGATCGAGTGAAGCACAAGGCTTCCTCGCAACGAAGGAGCAAGCGATGAAACAGACGTGGATCGGGACCGGCGCGGCCTTGACCGCTGTCGCGCTGGCCGTTCTCTTCTCTGCCGAGGTCGATGGCGCCAGCGGTCAGGGCGACTCCCGCCAGGAGGCGGATTTCCTCTTCTCCGGCGACCGACCCGGGGTGCCGAGCGGGATCACGATCGACATCGACTACGTCAACCCCGACAATCCCGATGGCAAGCCGCCTGCGGTCAAGACCGTGATCGAGGTGCTGGCGCCAGGGGCTCGGATCGACACCGCGGTCCCCGCTCTGTGCCGCGCCTCGGATCCTCAGCTCATCGCTCAGGGCGAGGGCGCTTGTCCGGCCTCGAGCAAGGTCGGGTCGGGAACGATCACGATCGACACCGGCTTCTCCGGGCCGGCTCGGTTCCTGGCGCTCGATGTCAGCTTCCTCAACAACACCGACGAGCTCATCTTTCTGGTCACCGATTCCGGCAGCGGTGCCCGGGTGGTGAGCCGGTCTGCGATCGACGGCCGGCGGTTCATCAACGCCGCACCACCCCTGCCGGGCACGCCCCCCGACGGTGGGGCACTGGATGTCGTCCACGCCCGGCTCGACAGGATCTCGAAGCAGATCGACGGTGAGCAGCGCAGCTACATCCGCACCCCGGCCGTCTGTCCGACGAGCGGGAGCTGGACGAACTCGATCGATTTCACCTACGCCGACGGGGTCAGCCAGACCGTCGACTCGAGCTCGCGCTGCAGGGTCGAGAGTGGGCGCTGCGCTGCGGAATCGCGGGGCGGCGCGACCGCGGATCGGCTGATCGGATCCCGGACCGGGGACCGCCTCCTCGGGTTCGGCGGGCCAGACGAGCTCCGGGGT
>JAHEXU010000217.1 GCA_023251975.1 bacterium
CGGCGTCGGCACCCCGGATTGCCCGTTTCGCGGCTCAATAGCCCCGCCCGCACGACCCCTGTCAACGCTTCGACTGCGCCCTTGCGGACGCCGACGCATGACTCGGGGCCATCGTGGTTCGCTACTCCTTTTGATGTGGGTTCTTTTCATTCCCTTCTCCATGCCGGTTTATCCCGGCGCTCCGGAACGAGAGTTACTCGAACCAGAACGGGCGTTCGGTCTTGAGCTGGCTGGCCGATCGCGGCTTCCGCCAGCGAATTGCCCGACTCACGGCCGCACCTGACCCTCACCCCCGGCATCACACCTTGCGACCCCCTCAATGGCCGCGGTGACGGACGTCATTCGCGGCTCGAGACACCAGCTTCATCGAGAACGCCCCCAAGCGACTCGATCACCTTGGTCCGCGTCGCTGGCCAGCGCTTCACGATTTGCCGAGCGTCGAAGGTCGTCATCTTCTCGATGTCGCCGCCCGCATACTCCGGTCGGCTGTCACTGTCGAGATGGGCGTAGCGAGCCTCTGACTCGACCCATGCCCTCTTGTCCAACGAATGCTCGTATGCGTCCTTGGACGAGCCCCTGACGCGGAGCGTGCCGGAGGGTTGTAGGACGCCATCCCGAGCAGACTGGAGGAAAATCCACCAGCCCTCAACGAGACTTGGCCTGCCGAACATCTTCTTGGAAGTGGCCACCGACTTCATCCCCGGATTTCCGGCCTCGCGGAGGATTTCGAGCGTACGATCTACCAACTTCAGCAGGTCATCGATGAACGCCTCCTCGTCCTCGACGAACTTGGATGTGGCCTCCTGCTCCCGCCGCACCTCGTCGCGCACGTCGGCCGACCGCTGGGCACCAGCGAACAGCTCGGCGTCAATCCCAATTTCCTCGAACCTCTCATCGCTGATCATCCTGTCGATGATAATGCGCGGTTCGAGATTTCATGCGGACCACCGTGATCAACTCAAGCGACGGCACTTCCGCGGAGCGGCGCGCGAGGCCCCGCATACTCAAGCAACCAACCATGAAGGTGGACGATGGGACTCGAACCCACGACCGCCTGGACCACAACCAGGAGCTCTACCAACTGAGCTACGCCCACCGCGAGACCTTGAGGCTAGCGCCCCCGACGATCGATACGCTGCCCGCGAGCCCCCGTAGCTCAGATGGATAGAGCGGCGGCCTTCTAAGCCGCATGTCGCAGGTTCGAGTCCTGCCGGGGGTGCTGATTCGGAGGGCGATCTTGAAATGCCACCGCGCTCGGTGGCACAATGGGAGGCGCAGCCGGGATGGCGCGAACGAGGTAAGTCAAGGATGGCGAAGGAAAATTCAATTGATCGCGGCGTGATCGAAAGCGCCGGGGCGGCGCGTAGCGCTTTGCTGGAAGCGGCGCCGGATCCGATGCTGGTGCTGACATCAGCTGGGCGGATCGTCCGCGCCAACGGCAAGGCGGAGCGGCTGTTCGGCGCCGCGCGCGGCGGCTTACAGGGCGAGCCCGCAGGCGGGCTGTTCGTCGGAGACGAGGACCCGATAGGGCGCGAGATCCCAACTGAGCGAACCGCATCGGAGCGCCGGATTGAGCTGACCGCGCGAGCCCGCGACGGCGGCGAGTTCCCGGTCGAGCTGACCTTGAGCCCGTTCGAACTCGATCGATCATTGCTTTGCCTGGTCGCAATCCGCGATGCCAGCTCCCGCAAACAGCTTGAGCAGGAGCTCACCTTCATGGCCGAACACGACCCGCTGACCGGCCTGTTCAACCGCCGCCGCTTTGAATTCGAGCTAAGCCGCGAGGCCGATCGGGCAACCCGTTACGGCGGCGGCGCCCTGGCCCTGATCGACATTGACAACTTCAAGCGGATCAACGACACCTACGGGCATATCGCCGGTGACGCCCTGATCCGCGCGGTCGCAAGGGCGATTGCGGGCCGGATCAGGCACACCGACCTGGTGGCGCGACTCGGCGGCGACGAGTTCGCGATCCTGCTGCCGAGCTCGGGACTAACCGACGCCTACGTGGCCGGCGAGGAGCTGCGGTGCCTGATCAGCGAGAGCGAATTCCCGATCGACGGGCAGCGCCTGCGGGCGACCCTCTCGATCGGGATCACCGCGCTCGGCGACTCAGCGCCGATCGAGGAAATCCTGGCGCGGGCCGACCGGGCGATGTATCAGGCAAAGGAGGCGGGTCGAAACCACGTCGCGATCTACACCGAATCCGGCAGCAGCCCCGGCGAGGACGACGCCACCGGAAGCCTCGCCTGGGGTGAGCGGATTCGCGGCGCCCTCGAAGCCGACGGATTTGTCGCCCACTTCCAACCCCTGCTCGAGCTCTCAACCGGCCGGATCGCCCGCTGGGAGCTGTTGACCCGGATGGCGGGCCCGCAGGGACGACTGATCCCGCCCGCCGCCTTCATCGGGCCAGCGGAACGATTCGGCTCGATCCTCGAGATCGATTCGTGGGCGGTGCGATACGCGGTCGCGACGATCGCCGCGGCGGGCCGATCCAGCCGCCGAGCGCCGCAGATCGAGGTCAACGTCTCAGCCATCTCGATTCTCGACCCGAGCCTGCCTGAGCTGATCGCCACCCAGCTAGCCGAGCACCGGATCGAGCCCTCCTGCCTGATCGTCGAGCTCAGCGAGGCGGCCGCGATGGCGAGCATCGAGAGTTCGATCGCCTTCGCCGACGTGCTGGCCGAACTCGGCTGCGGGTTCGCACTTGACCGATTCGGAGCGGGATTCGGCTCCTTCACCCATCTCAAGCACCTGCCGTTGACCTGCCTCAAGATCGACGGGGGACTGATTCGCAACCTACCGCGCTCGGCAGTCGATCAGATGTTTGTGCGCTCGATCATCGAAATCGCCCGCGGGTTTGGCCTCCACACGGTCGCCGAGTTCGTCGGCGACTCGGAGACGCTGCGACTGCTCGGCGAGTTCGGCGTCGACTACGGGCAGGGCCATCGGGTCGGCCGCCCCGGCCCGAGCCTGGCGATTGGCGCTGGCGGCCTCTGAATCGACCGCCTCCCCAGACCAATCGACCGCCTCAGCGAGCCGCTCGGTGATAATCAGCGGCGTGATGGACGAGTTGCGATCACTGCGAGATATCAACGAGCTGTGCTCGTTCGCCGACCGAGTCACCGGCTCCGACGCCGAACGCCGCGCCGCCGAATGGCTCGGCGGCGAATTGCGCGGGCTCGGCCGCCGAGTCACTATCGAACCAATCTTGGTCCATCCCCAGATCGGCCTGATATACGCGCTGCACTGCGGCCTCGGCGTCGTTGCAAGCCTGCTCGGCCAGAGCGTGCCAGCGGCCGGGTTCGGATTGATCTTGCTGGTCTCGACCGCCTTCTATCTCGATGTCAACGCCCGCCGCTACCTGCTGCGTCGGCTGTTGTTTCGCCGCGCTTCGCAAAACGTGATCGCCCACGGAACCGCGCCGGAGGCTCCGCTGAGGGTGATCGTCTGCGCCAACTACGACGCGCCGCGAACCGGGATTCTCGCCAGTCGGCGACTCCCTCGCGGCACCTCCCAAACCCGCCTCATCTTCACCTGCCTGATCGCGCTGCTGCCGCTGCTCGGGCTGCGGATGCTTAACCTCGAAGGCAACCTCCTCAACGTCGCCCAGCTACTCCCAACCTTGGCGCTATTGCTGCTCGGGTTCTTGACGTTTGAGGCGACGACCAGCAGGGTCTCCCCTGCCGCCAACGACAACGCGACCGGGATCGCCGGGGCATTGGAGCTGGTGCGTCGTGCCCACGGCGACGGATCGGTCGACCTCTGGGTCCTATTGAGCGGCGCCGACCAGGCCGGTCGGGCCGGGATCCGCGAGTTCCTCTCGGCCCACCGCGACGAGTTGAAGGAGCGCCCGACCGCCTTTGTCGCGCTCGGGCCAATCGGCAGCGGTTCGCCGTGCTACGAGACCTCAAGCGGCCCGGTTGTCGGCTTCCCCGCCGACCGTCGGATGGTCGAGCTGTGCGGGCTGATCGCCGAGACCACCGACCCCCCTGACGGGGCATCGGCGTTTCGAGCCCGGCACAGCCACTCCGGCTCGGCGGCAGCGGTCGCAGTGTCTTTCGGGCATCGCGCGGTCGCGATCAGTTGCCGCGACGCGAGCGGCCTGATCCCCCACTCACAACGCCCCGATGACCTGCCCGAGCTGATCGACCTGGGCGCGCTCGAGGGCGCGGTCAACCTGGCCGGGACCTTGATCGAGCAGCTCGGCCGAGACGCCGCCCGGGCGACGAGGGCGTAGTGGACTGCGGCCTCCGCGATCGCCAACGCCGCGGGGCCGACGGCTAACGTCTCCCGCCGGAGTAGCCCGGCCGATTGGCGCAGCGGAATCACAATTCGCCCGTCGCGGGGTTCAACCTCGATCCACCGATCCGGGCGGCAAATCCCAGCGCCATCCCGGCGCTGGGAGCTTGGCCTGGCACGCGGATTCACTCGACCGGCTCGGCGGATCGAGGTTCGAGTCGCTCCGTCGGCACCGATTCTCGCGGCGATCGGCAGGACAAGACTGATGGTCGTTCCCGAGCCCGGGTGATGACACGGGGTGATGGCTAGGCCTTCCTGACCCTGCGACGGCACGACACCGCGGGAGGATGAGCATCAACGCCAATTTTGAATCCCAACCCGCAGTCCGCCGCCTGCTTGCGCTCGGGCTGAGCGTCTGCGCGGTGCTCGCGCTCGGCGGGTGCGGTTCGAGCCCGATCACGGCGCCGCGCGTCGAACGCTCAATCAGATTCTCGGGCGGCCCGCAATCACGGTCGACTCGCTCGGTACCCGCGCCTACTGCGACAAGGGTGGTCCCACCGTCGCCGACCGCGGCCCCGGGGCCGATTGGGTCTGCCTTCTGAGCTGGACCGATCCGAACGTTCCGCTGGTCGA
>JAHEXU010000218.1 GCA_023251975.1 bacterium
CGACTTCGATCAGCCGGAATTCGAGGAGCGCGCCGCCGAGGTCTGCGGCCTCTACCTCGATCCGCCCGAGGGTGCGCTCGTGCTCTCGCTTGACGAGAAGACATCGGTTCAGGCCAGGGGTTTTTGCGGCGCTTGATCGGCGGATAGCGCTGCGTTACGAGGTGCCGGGGATGGACCTCGGTGAGTCGACGGAGGTCTGGATCGGAACCTGCGGCTTGCCGGGCGCCAGGACAGGTTGTTCTCCGACGCTGCGGCCGAGCTACTGCACGAGCGATCGCGGGGAATGCCTCGCCCAGATCAACAACCTTGCGACGCAGGCGCTGGTGGCGACCGATGCGGTGCAAAAGTCGATCGTGGACTCGACGGCTACGGATGCGGCGGTGGCGGAGGTGCTCTGGGAGTAGTTGGCGCGAAATGACGCTCGGAAAGCCCGGCCGTCGGCCGGGCTTTTTGTTGCTCCGACGTGGTCACGCTTGGTGTCGCGGGCGTGGTCAAGTTGGGTGGCGCGCTACAGATGTGGCCATCGACATCCGGCGTTCCGTTCCGTCATTCCAGAACGGTATCCCGCGGCAGCTTCGCGGTATCGGTTGCACCCGGTGCTACACTTGCACAATGCCGACCACCAAGAAGCGTCACATGGTCACCGAGACGGAGCCTGTCGCCCGCGCCCTTGAGATCGCGCGCGCGGCGGCCAATCGACCGCGCCGCGACAGCGAACTGCTTACCGAGCTGATCGTGCGCGGAGCGAAGGCCACGATCGCACTCGGCGAACAACGAGAGGCCGAGGACCGAGAGCGACTGGAGCTGCGCGAGCGGTTTCTCCAACGGCGCCCCGACATCGAGGCGCTCGCGGAGGTAGGCCGCACCGGCTGGGTTCGCGATTGACCACCGAGCGCTGGGCGTTCGGTGGGCGGCAACTGCTGCTGGACAAGTCGGCATGGGCGCGCTCTCACCATCCGGCCGTTCGTGAGGAGTGGTCTTCCGCGGTCCGGGCCTCGCAAATCGTGATCTCTCCGCCGTTCCTGCTCGAGGCTCTGTATTCGGCTCGCAATGCAGCCGACTACGCCGACAGTGAGGCGGAGTTCCGCCAGGGGTTCGATCACGTCGGCACAGACGCTCAGACCTGGAGTCTCGCGCTGCGGTCGCAGCAGGAGCTTGCGCAGGTCGAGCCCAGCTTCCACCGCCGTCCACCGATCGATCTCCTGCTGGCCTCGATCGCTCATCAATCCCGCTTGGCGATCCTCCACTACGACGCCGACTTCGACAAGATCTCCAGGCACACGAGCCTCAAGTTCGAAAGCGAATGGATCGCCCCTCCGGGCTCGCTGTGAGGCCCGGCTACTCGATGCCGCGGGCTCGCGCCGGGGTTGGAGGGCGGGCTAGCTCAAGAGGGCGAGCTCGGGGCCGTTTTATGACTCGGTGAACCGGACCGGGCGAGCGATCACAACGAACCGTTGGGCGTCGCTGTATTCAGGGTGGCAGGTGGTCAAAACCAGGCGCTCGCGCCCTCGATTGGCGAGCACCGACGGATCCGAGGGTTCGACGACTCGACTCCGCTCGAACTGATAGACGGCGGTTCCGTAGGGCAGTTTGAGTTCGATCCGATCACCCGGACCGATCTGGTCGATGTCGCGAAACGGAGCGAGGTAGGTGGTGCGGTGACCGGAGATCGCGACGGTCCCTCCCTCGCCCGGCAGCGGGGTGCCGCTGACGTGCGCCGGTCCGAGCGCCAAACCCTCCGGGTCGGCGCCTTCGGCGACCGCGAAGGACGCGCCGATGCCGGGAATCTCGATCCGAGCGACCGCGCCGTGCAGCTCGAGGCCGCGACGAAACCGTTTTGCCCGCGCCGCCAAGGCGTCGGCCGCGTTGAGCCGCCCCTCTTCATGCCGGACGAGCCGATCCTCTTGCCGCTTCCGCCAATCGGCGACCAGATCGACAAACTCGTCGTCGAGGGTTGCTTGAGCGCGGCTTGCGAGGACCGCCGATACCGGCTCCTGCCAGGCCATCGTGATCGCGATCTCGACGGCGATCAGGGTGGCGGCGGTGGTCGCCGCAATCGCCGAGACCCGCATCGCGCGACCGAGCAATAGCCGCGCCCGGGCGATCCGCTGCGCAGAAAACGCCGGAACCAACGCGACCGCGTCGGCCCGAGCCTGGTCGGCTCCAGCCGACCAGTCGGCATGCCAGGCGGCCCGAGCCGCATCAAGTAGGTCCTCGAGATCGATCTCGCCGCGATCGAGCAACCAGAGCTCGGGGCGAGCGCGCCGATCGGCAGCCCGGCGACCGGCGCGATCAAGGGTGCGACGGGTGGTTGCCCCGAGCTCGACCAACTGGTCGCCGAGCGACGGCAGACCGGGCCCGACACCAGCCAGTCGCAGGGTGGCGGGCATCGCTCGTAATCAGTAGCGCCGACCGAGGGTGTGCCGTGCGCCTGCCCGCATCAACGCCGCGAAGCCGAGCATCGCGAGCGCGATCAGTCCGACATCGGTCGCCGAAAAGCCGGTTGACGGCAGCGGACTGGTCGCAACCGAGCTGGTCAGATAGGTCGCGGCGATCGGGCTCGAGCCGCCGAGGTCGGACCCGGTTGTGGTGCCTCCGGAGGTTCCACCGGCGCCGTTGCCGAGCACCCCGCCGCCGGGCGGATCCGGGGTCGGATCCGGATCGGGAGTCGGCGGCTTCGGATCCGGGCACGGCTCGCAGACCGGGGGGGGCGGCAGCTCGGCTGGATCGTCATCGACCGGGGCGGGAGCCGGACACGATTCGCCATCCGGCAGGATCAGCGAACCGGGAGGGGCGGTGGCAGGATCGCCGCTGGTCTGGGTGTAGGTGTCTGCGGCGCCGGGGACGCAGATCGTCTCGGCAGCGGCGGTCGCCGGGCTCAGTGCCGAAACCGCGAACGCGATCAGGGCCACAAGGAGCGCTGGCAGAGTGCCGATCGCGCCGCGGCGGGAGAGATTGAGGATGGCATTCACGGTTCGGTTCCTTCCGAGGTTGGGGCGGTCAAGCTGTCCGGCGTTGTCGCTCATCGCTGCGTCAGTGTCTGGCCGCAGAGGATGTAGGCTGCGGCGATTGCGTCGGAGAAGTTCGAGCCCGAGGCGACGACGACATTTCGCACCTTCTTACGATTGGGCAGTGTCGAGGAGGCGCGGACGTTGATCCGCAGCAGCAGCGGGCTGCCAACCGAGACCCGATCGCGGGTCCAGCAGACCGTCTTGTGGCCGGCGTCATAAACACCCCCGCCCGGAGCCGAGACAAACTGCAACTCGGCGGGGAGTCGGTCGCAGATCCGGACATCGCGAGCCGGTCCGGGGCCAAGCGCGGCAAACCGGATCGTGTAGAAGAAACGCTGACCGGCCGTAACCTTCTTCTTGCTCGCGACCTTGCTCAGGCTCACCTCGGTCCGGGCGGAATCGACAACCACGGTCGCGTCGGCCCCGTTGTTGGCGCCGCTTGGGTCGGTCTCGTTGCCGGTCGCGGTGGCGTTGTTGACGACCCGACCTTCATCGAGCATCCGGACCACGGTGGTGATCTGAGCGCTCTCACCGGGGCCGAGGCGCCCGATCTGGCAACTCAAGGGGAGTTGGTTGTCGCAGGTTCCCTGGCTCGTCGTCACGTTGACCAGCTCGGCGGCGCCGGTGATGGTGTCGCTCATCGTCACTCCGGTCGCCGGGTCAGGACCGTTGTTGGTGACCGTGATCCGGTAGGTCAACTCGTTGCCGACGCGTGCGAACCCGCCGATCACGGTCTTTCGCACCTGCAGGTCGGTCCGGGCTCCGCTCCCCGAAACAACCGGGAGGTCAACCGAATCATCGTTGTCAGAGCCGTCCGGGTCGGCCTCGTCGGCGTCAACCGAGGCGCTGTTTTGAATCGTCTGGCCGGCCAGGCTGTTGTCCAGCGAGACGGTCAGCGCCACCTGGGCGCCAGCGCCGTTGGCGATCAGGCCAAGGTTGCAGGTGACGACCCCACCGCTTTGTGAGCACGAACCCTGGGTCGGGACCGCGGCGACAAAGCCGGTCCCGGCGGGCAGGGTGTCGCTGACCTGGACCCCGGTCGCGTCGGAGGGCCCGTGGTTGTTGACGAGAAGGGTGTAGGTGGTCTGTCCACCAGCCTCGGCGCTCGCCGCGGCCAGCTTCTGGAATTCCAGATCGGAGGCGGGGTCGACCGCGGTGTTGACCTGGTCGTCGTTGTTGTTGAGGTTGTCGTCATCGCCGTTGCTGGTCACCGTGGCGGCGTTGGTGATGGTCTGGCCGGCCAAGCCGAGTGGCGCGTCAATCACGATCGTGACGGTGCGGTTGGCGTTGGCGGCGATCGAGCCGAGGGTGCAGAGCACGGTCTGGCCGCTCGGGGCGCAAGCCGCCGAGGACCCGGAGGCAACGAAGCTGGTCCCGGCCGGAAGTTGGTCGGTGATGACGACGCCGGTCGCGGTACCGGGGCCGTGGTTGACGGCGATCAGGGTGTAGGTCGCCCGGCCACCGGCGGCAACGCTCGCGGGGCCGCTCTTGTCGAGGCTGAGGTCGGCGTCATCGGGATGGACGATGTCGACGCTGTGGCCGTCACTTGCGGTGAAGTCCTGGCCGCCGTTGGTCCCGGTGACCGTCGCGGTGTTGACGTAGGGGTCAGCTTCGGCGGCGGTGTGCGCCGGAACCGCGACGGTGCAGGTGTAAACCCACTCCTCACCGAGTTCGAGCAGGTTGTCGGCGTCGCCACCGTTCTTGGTCGGGCCGGTGAGGGTCGGACAGAGGTTGTCGGTGACCCGAAGATTGCTGAACGGCGCATCGCCATTGTTGGTCACCCGCATCGTGAAGGTCATGTTCTGACCGTGCACGGCGCTCGCCGGACCCGTCTTGTCGATCTGGATCCCGGGGTGAAGGA
>JAHEXU010000050.1 GCA_023251975.1 bacterium
CAAGACCGCGAGTCGCCTGCTCAGCGCCGAGCAGGCCCGGCGCTACCAGCCTTGGCTGGACAACGACAGGCGTCTACGCGCCCTCACTCGCGAACTCGAAGCGCTCGCGATCCGAGCTGCTGAGCGGGCGGAAGGGTGGGGGGAGAAATAGAGCCTGAGAAGTGCGGAACGAGAGATAATTGGCCGCGTAAAGCCGCACTTATTCTTGCGCGGGCCCTTAGCCGGATCGATCAAGCCGAGCGGGTGAATCCGTTTTCCAGGCGGATGTCGGGGGTAAAAGGGTTCCCAGCAGAGCGGACACCGAGATCAGAGCCCGCTGGCGTGGCGCGGCTAGCTCGGACGGGGAAGTAACACCCGGTTGGCACGAGACGCTCCGCCAGGCGCCAAATCACCTCGTCGAGCGAACGAACGTGCAGAAACCCCGCTATGCGGGGGTGAACTGCACCTTCGATCGGCTCGATCGCCACTCGCCCAGGCTCGACCGAACCGGGCGGGTGAATCCGCTTTCCAGGCCAGGTTGGGGTCGATTGGTGAACACCCACGGGTGGGCGGGCCGAGGGTGGGCGCGAATCGGCTCCTGGCGCCGGGATTGGGTGGCGGAATCGACGGTCGGTTCGTGTAACCAGGGTCAGGTCGTCGGCTCGGCCCCGGCGCCGCCCCGCTGCCCGCCACCGCGGCCGTCGCGCTCAGTCGAGCAGCTCCCGCAGCGCCGCCTCGTCGAGCGCGCCGGGGCGGATGATCGACCAGCCGGCGCCGTCCTCGTAGCCGGCGAGGTCAACCACGGTCGAGGGGCGCCCGCCGAGCCGACCGCCGTCGATCACCAGATCGCAGGCGGCGCTGATCGCCGGGTCGACGGCCGCCAAGTCCGCGACCGGCGGGGAGCCGGAGCGGTTGGCGCTGGTCTGAAAGACCGGACAGGCCGCGCCCGCGAGTGGCCCGCCGATCATCCGAATCCCGAGCCGGTCGGGTCGATCACCGCAGGCAAGCGGATAGCGACGCCGGGGGTTCGCGATCACCAAGGTGACCGGGCCGGGCAGGAGCCGCCCGACCGCCTCGGAGGTTCGCGGGCCGAGCTCGCCGAGCAGCTCGCGAATCGTCTCGGTGCCGAAATACATCAGCGCCGAGGGCTTGCCGTCATCGCGACCCTTGATCGCGTGGATTCGTGCGATCGCGACGCGGTCGAGTGGGTCGCAGGCAAGGCCGTAGACGCCGTCGGAGGGGAACAACACGATCCCACCGGCGAGGATCGCCCGCTCGAACTCGACCACCGCCGAGCAGCGAGATCTCACCGGGATTGCCCGATCAAGACCCGCTCGATCCCGGCGAGGTCGGGCCACACCTCGATCGCCTCGAATCCCGCCGCGGCCAAGATTCGAGCCCCGGCGGCTGCCTGACCGGATCCGATTTCAAGCGCGACGGTGTCGCATCGCGGCAGCTCGGCAACCACCCGGCGGATCACGTCGAGGCCGTCCGGACCGCCGCGCAACGCCGAATCCGGTTCGAACTCACGAATCTCCACAGCCAGGCTGGCCAGATCGCGATCGGAGATATAGGGGAGGTTGGCGACGACCAGCGAGAAAGACCGCCCCGCCAGCTCGTCCGCGGTGACAAACCCAACCCGATCGCCAAGCCCGAGCAGGCGGGCGTTCTCGTTCGCCAGCTGCAGCGCCTCGACCGACGTGTCGGTGGCGGTAACCGCGACATCGGGCAGCTCGTCGGCGATCGCGAGCGCGATCGCGCCGCTACCGGTACCGATGTCGAGCACGCTTGAAGGTCGCCGCTGAAGCGCCACCTCGACCAGGAGTTCGGTCTCGGGTCGCGGGATCAGGGCGCGGCGGTCGCACCGCAACTCAATGCGGCGAAACCCCTTTCGCCCCAGGATGTAGGCGATCGGCTCACGGCCAGCGCGGCGGGCCAACAGGCAATCGAAGCGTTTCGCCGCGGCGGCACCGATCGGACGGGTCGAGTCGGCGATCAAGGCTGCCCGACCGCATTGCAACACCTCGCTCAGCAACAGCTCGGCGTCGAGTCGCGGCGCCTCGACCCCGGCGGCGTCGAGCCTGCTCACCGCGGCTGCCAAGAGCTCGCCCGAGTTCAGAAGCTCGATCGGTCGCATGCTCGCAAGCTAAACGATCCCTACAGTCGCTCGGGGCGCGAGCCGATAGCCCCTCAGACGCCGCCAGCGCCGCCGACATGCCCAACCACGACCACGACCCCGACACCGACCCGCTCCCAGCGAAGGAGCGGCTACGGGCGCTGATCCGCTCGCGCTCCGACAATCGGGGGCTGCGCTTCGCCTACAAGCTGTGGCAGCTTCGACGCCACCACCGAGCCGCCCGCGCCAAACCCGCCGAGGCGGTTCGATTCCTCTTGGGCAGTCGCGAGGTCTCGAACTTCACCTACGAAAACGCCAACCCCGAGGAGATGGTGCGAGCGCTGGCGACGACGCTGGCGGTGACGCCCGGCGCGATCCATGACTGCCTCGCCGAACTCGATTCCGACCGCGAGTTGGCCGAGATGCTGATCGCCCGGTTGCGGCCGAATCCGCTTCGTGGCGACCGGCCGCTCTACGGCTACCGCCGGATCAGCTGGTGCATCGTCCGGCTCGGCAAACCGACCTCGGTCGTCGAATGCGGCACCCACGACGGCCTCGCAGCCTCGCTGATCCTGCGCGCCCTTCAGCGAAACGCGGCCGAGGGAGAGGCAGGCACCCTCCACACCTTTGATTTGACCCCCGACGCGGGCTGGCTGATCCCCGATTCGCTGCGCCCACGCCTGTCGCTGCAGATCGGCGATGTCAGCGAATTGCTCGGCCCGACCGTCGCGACCCATGGGGTCGACTTCTTCATCGAGGACTTCGGACACTCGTTCCCACTCAAGGGCGAGCTGATCGAGACCGCATTGGCGGCTGCGGCTGGACCACGCATGATCGTTCTGACCGAGTGCGACGACAACCCGACCCTGTCCGAGATCGCAATTCGAACCGGAGGACGCTACGACCATTTCCGCGAGCAGCCGCTGAAGCATTGGTGGGGCGGCCACGACTGGGGAATCGCATCAATGCCGACTGCACCGGCGCAAGATTAGGCGCCCGCCGCGGGGCGAATATGGCTTGCCAGGCGAAGTGCGCCTGCGGCTCAGGTGCCTGCGGCGGCGGCCTCGAGCTTGCGCCGCTTCTCGTCGGCGCGCAGGGCGGCGGTGAATTCGGCCAAATCGCCCTCGAGGATCCCGTCGAGATTGTGCGCGGTCAGCTTGATCCGGTGATCGGTGACCCGGCCCTGGGGGAAGTTGTAGGTGCGGATTTTTTCAGAGCGCTCGCCGCTTCCAACCTGGTCGGAGCGCTCGGCGGCGATTGCCCGCTGCTGCTCAGCGATCGCCTGCTCGAGCAGGCGCGCCCGCAGCACCCGCATCGCCTTCTCGCGGTTTTGTAGTTGCGATTTCTCGTCCTGCATCGAGACGACGATCCCGGACGGGCGATGGGTGATCCGAACCGCCGAATCGGTTGTGTTGACCGACTGGCCGCCCGGGCCCGAGGAGCGATAGACATCGATCTGGAGGTCGCCGGGGTCGATCGCGACATCAACCTCCTCGGCCTCGGGCAGCACCGCGACGGTCGCGGTCGAGGTGTGGATCCGGCCCTGTGATTCGGTTTTTGGGACCCGCTGGACGCGATGGGTTCCGCCCTCGAACTTAAAGATCGAATAGGCGCCGTCGCCCTTGACGGCGAAGCTGACCTCCTTGAAGCCTCCCTGCACCGCCACGCTCAGTGACAGCTCCTCGGTGGCGAATCCACGGCCCTCGGCGTAGCGGGTCAGCATCTTGTGGAGGTCGCCGGCAAAAAGGCCCGCCTCGTCGCCGCCCGCGCCGGCCCGAATCTCGACGATCACGTTCTTGTCGTCGTTCGGATCGCGCTCGACCATCGCGAGCCGGATCTTTTCGGCCAGCTCGGCAAGCTCGGCCGGGGCCTCGTTGAGAACGGCGCGCAGCTCCTCGTCGGCGTCGGCGCCCTCCTCCTCGGCGAGCAGCTCGCGCGCGCCTTCGAGGTCGCCCCGGACGGTGGTCCATCGCAGCGACAGCTCCTGGGCGAGCTCGAGCTCGCGGTACTCACGCCCGACGGCGGCGTAGCGCTCGCGGTCGGCGATTACGGCAGGGTCGGACAGCTGCGCTTCGAGCGCAGCAAAGCGTTGCTTGATCTGTTCGACAAGTTGCTCGATCATCTCGGTAGCGCAGTCGCGGGGTGCCGCTAGGGGGCAGCTTTGCGCAAATCGACCGCGATACTCGCGGTGCGGCCGCGGAGTCCGCGCATCACTAGGTCAAGCGCCGTGAAGACCGACAGCAAGAGGAAGCTGCGCACCGAACGATGGAAGATCTGGACCGTCGGGAAGAGCCGATCCGGCCAGCTTGAGTTGGGGAAGCGTTTTTTTAGCGTCGCGTGGCAGCTCCAGACCCAGAAGATCGGATTCGGCTGGTACTCGACGTGGCTCAGCTCGAGCCCGATCCGCTGCGCCAGCCCGGCCAGGGTGTCGGGGGTGTAGAGGGTCCAGTGGCGGGGGAAGTGATTGCCGCCCCACAGTCCCTTGAAAAAGCGCGCATCGGGCGAATCCCAGTTCGGGGTGTAAATGACAAATATCCCCCCCGGCGCCAGCAGCTCCGCGGCGTGGCGGGCAAACTGGAGCGGCTCGTCGACGTGCTCGATCACGTGTGAGGCAAGGATCAGGTCAAAGCTGGCGTGCTCAAGGACCGACTCGATCTCGAAACGCCCGCTGACCACCTCGTGCCCGCGTCGTCGCGCCTCGGTAGCCGCCGCCTCCGACATCTCAACCCCAAAGGTCTGAAGTCGCGGCCCGTCGGAGCTAGCCTTGTACCAATCGAGCAGCCGGCCGTCGCCGCAGCCGATATCGAGCAGTCGGATCGGACCGGTCGGCTTGCCGAGCCGTCGCAACACCGCCGAGAGGCGCCGCTGATACATCCGCGCCTTGATCTTGTCGAGCAGCCCCGGGTTGTCGCTGCGGTTCTCCTCCATCAGGTTGTAGGCGTAGTACTGCGGCGGGTAAATCCGGCCGAGCTCGGAGACATCGGGGCGCGGGTTGAGGCGGACAACATCGCACTGAGCGCAGCGCACGAACTCGAAGACCTCGTCGGTCGTGTTGTCGTACTCGTGCTCGCTGCCCGCCCAAAGCGGAGTCGATTGCTCGCTATCGCAGTGCCGACAGGACTCGTCGACGATTTCGATCGGCGTCTCGACCCGGCTCACCCGGTGCCCCCGCCGCGAGAGCTCCGAAGCGATCCGAAGTGAGCCCACAGCGCAGTTGTGTAGGAGCGGCGCTCCAAAATCGCCGGGAGCTGATCGGCGCTCGCCGCACGAACTCGCCGGTGGAGCCGACGAAGCCGCGAGGCCGGGACCGACGGCAGCAGGTGGTGCTCGGCGTGGTAGTTCATCCCGAACGGCGCGAACAGGGCCCGCTCGAACGGGTTCGACGCAATCGTAATCAAGCGGTTTGAGTGGGCTGGCGACTCCGAGTCGATAATCGCATGCTCGACAAAGCTGCGAATTAGGTGCACCAGCATCGTTATCGTAAAAAGCGGCGCCAGCCAAAGCAGTGGGTAGACCCAGGGCGCCAGCAGCAAGCTCAAGACACCGACCATCACAATCTGCGCGACCAGCAGCGAGATTAGATCTGCTCGGGTGGTCGTCGAGGCCTCGCCCCGGGCCGCCGGTCCAACCAAAATCATCGCCGCATAGGCCCCCAGCAGCCCGCCGATGAAATGCCGCGCGAGGCCGGCTCGGGTTGCCTTGTCGGCGCCGCTGTGCAGCTCGGCATCGGGGTCCTGGTCGGTCGCGAGTCGGCGATGGTGAGTCAGATGGCGATGCTGGGCGGCGTTGAAGGGGGAGCCAACCGCAGCGGCGCAGAGCCAGCGCCCGACCGCATCGTTCAGTCGACGTCCCGAGAACAGCTTGCGATGGACCGCCTCGTGTTCAACGTTCAGCAGCGCCTGCTGTCGCGAGGAAATGAGCAGGACCGCAGCAACAATCGTCCAAACCGATGGCTTCAGGGCGGCGAGGGACAGCGCCGCCGCGATCACGATCCAGATCGACCCCAGATAGAGAACGTTATAAGCCGCGACACCACGGCCAGCCCCGATCAGGCCGCTGCCAAGCTCTGTGTAGCCGCGCGGCTGGGCACCGGAAACGGGGACGGGCGCTGGGGTCTCGACGGTAGCCGCCACGTCAATAAGGCTACCTCAGCCGGTCCGGATGCTCAGGCGACGATCTCAATCGCAGCCGCTTCGCCCTCACCCGGGGTCTCGACCGCGAGCACAGCCTCGAGCGCCGCGATCGCGACCTCAAGCTGGTCGGCGTCCGGCTCCCGGGTGGTCAGTCCCTGCAGCATCAGGCCCGGCCACATCAGCGCCCGCACCCACCGCTTCGAGCGATTCTTGCCCGCCCACTTGATCAGCTCGTAGGAGAGCCCGGCGATCAGGGGGACGCCGAGGATCCGCGAGGCAACAAGCCAGTACCAGGCGGGCAGACCGAGCGGCGCGAAAACGAAGATCGCCAAGACCATCACGATCAAGAGGAAGCTGGTCCCGCAGCGCGGGTGGTAGCGCGAGAAACCGGCAGCGCCCTCGGGGGTAAGCGGTCCGCCCGCCTCGTAGCAGGAGATCGTCTTGTGCTCGGCGCCGTGGTATTCGAACACCCGGCGCAGATCGTCAAGCCGGGTAATCGCAACCAGATAACCGATGAAAATCGTCGTACGCAAAACCCCTTCGACAAGCCAGAAGAGGGCCGCCGAGCCGAGTTGGTCCTTGATCAGGCTGGTCGCCCCAACCGGGATCACGAAGAACAAGCCGATCGCGAGCGCCAGCGACGCGACAATCGTCAGCGCCCAAGCGAAGCCACCGATCGGCTCCTCGCCCGCCTCCGGATCGATCTGGGCGTTGGCGGCGATCGCCAGCGATTTGAAGCCGATCTTCATCGACTCTGCCAGCGCGACGACGCCGCGGATAACCGGCAGCCGCAGCGCCCGGTGGCGCTGCGCCCACGAGACAATCGGCTCCGAGGTCACCTCGATCTCGCCGTCGGGGGTGCGGATTGCGACCGCCCAGGTCGAGACGCCCCGCATCATCACGCCCTCGAGCACCGCCTGACCACCAACCGGCGCGTCGGTTTCGGCCACGCAGAGGCCGTCCGGCATCCGCTGCCGGGGTGCTGTGGTGCTGTTCGTCCTGCTCACGTCTCCCCCATATCGGCAGTCACGCCGCGGAACCGAAGCACCGCGGTCGCGCCCAGTTAGTCGGAGCTCTTGGCGGCGCGACGGCGGAACCGCTCGACCCGGCCGCCAGTGTCGACGAGCTTCTGCTTGCCGGTATAAAACGGATGGCACTCGGCGCAAACCTCCACGTGCAGCTCTGACTTGGTCGAGCGGGTGTGGAACTCGTTGCCGCAGGCACAGCGAACGTGGCAGAGGCCATATCCGGGGTGAATCTCGGTCTTCATCGCGCCCAATCTTAGCTTAGTGCTCCCCGCCGTAAGTTCCATCCCGTTCGGCGGCGTCCGGACGCGTTTGACAGCACCCGGCACCGACCCACGTGCCACCACTTAGGAACGGAGCGAGGCCGGGTGCGACCCGAGATCGCCGCGACGGCTCGCGATCGGGCTGCTGGGGCGATCGATCATCTCGTCGAGCCGAGCGACCTCGAACTCGATCGTCTCACCCCGACCCTCGATCGACCGTGTCGGCGGCGGCGCGACCCGGGTCTCGAACCGCAATTGGGTGCCGTCCTCGCCCCAGGAGAGGTTGAGGTTGCCGCTGACCCGCTGGCCGAAAACGCCGCGAATCACGATCAAGGCGCTGAGGACCAAGAGCGGCAGGGTGAGCGCGCCGTCCGGCTGGACGTAGATCGAAAAGATCGCCAAGGCGAGGCCGCTCAAGGTCAGGGCGACCCCACGGTTGGCCCGGGCCGAGGCGGCGAGTCGACCGACCAACTCGCCGAACAGCTCGAGCGCGAAGTCGAAGCGACGCCGCCAAACCAGGCGGCGCGACGAGCCGATCGGTGCGGCAAAGGGGGGCTCGGGCGCGGCTGTGGCTGTGGCTGTCGCGGGCTCGGATCCGGGCGCAGGTGCGAGATCGGCGGTAGCCGGGGCAAGCTCGGATTCGGGCGCGACTGCGGGCTCCGCCGGGGCGGCCACAAGCTCGATTGGAATCGCGTCGCTCATCCTCCATCCGATTCGCCGTCTCCCGCTGCGATCCTGCCAGGATCGCAGCGGTTGGTGTGATAGCGTCGCCCCAACTTCGAGGAGAGACGAGGGACTGAAAAAATGGGTTTGCTCGATCAGGTAGAGAAGGGCTTTGGCGCGGTCAACACGACCGTGTTTCGGCAGGTCAACCGGGCCACCGATTGGTGGAAGCTGCCAACCCCGGTCGCGCTGTTGAACCTACGGGCGCTGCGCGACGACCTGCGCGAGCACAACCTCTACGACACCGAGGCACCGCCGGAGGGCAACGGCGACTCTGCCGAGTTGCCGCCGTATCGGACCTACGACGGCTCCCGGCAAGACCCGTTCAACCCGGAGATGGGAATGGTCGGCACCCGGTTCGGCCGCAACTCGCCAACCGGCGCGACCGCCCCCGAGCGCGGCGCACAGATGCTCGCGCCGAGCCCGCGCGAGGTCGCGGCTCGACTCCTGCACCGCGACCAGTTCAAGCCCGCGACAACCCTCAACGTCCTGGCGGCCTGCTGGATCCAGTTCGAAAACCACGACTGGTTCGGCCACGGCGAGAACTCGCCCGACCGCTACATCGACCTCCCGCTCGACCAAAACGACGAGTGGCCCGAAGGCAGCCCGATGCAGATCAGGGCGACCAGCCCCGACCGGACTCGGACCGGCGGCTCGGGCCTGCCGCCGACCTACGTCAACACCGTCACCCACTGGTGGGACGGATCGCAGATCTACGGTTCGACCGAGGAGCGCTGCCGGACCCTGCGTACCGGGTCGGAAGGCAAGATGGCGATCGAGGAGAGCGAAGGGATGCTCCCCGAGGAGTCCGAAGCCAAGCTCGCCGGAGTCGATCTAACCGGGTTCTCCGACAACTACTGGATCGGCCTGTCGCTGCTTCATACCCTGTTCGTGAAGGAGCACAACGCGATCTGCGACCACCTCCGCGGGGTCAACCCGAGCTGGGACGACGAGCAACTTTTCTTGACGGCGCGGCTGGTCAACTCGGCCCTGATGGCGAAGATCCACACCGTCGAGTGGACCCCGGGGATCCTTGCCAACCCGGTCTTGAAGCGGGCAATGAACGCAAACTGGTACGGGATCCTGCCGAATTGGATTCGCGATCGATTCGGCCACCTCGGGACCGAGATGATCGGCGGGGTGGTCGGCTCGGAGCTCGAGCACCACGCCGCCCCGTACTCGATCACCGAGGAGTTCGTCTCGGTCTACCGGCTGCACCCGCTGCTGCCCGACCAGTACCCGATCTTCAGCCACAGCTCCGGCAAGCTGCTCGAGCGCCTTGAGTTCGACCCGATCCAGGGAGCGGGTACCCGCAAGACGATCTCCGAGATCGGTTGGTCGGACCTCTACTACTCGTTCGGGGTCAACAACCCCGGGGCGATCACGATCCGAAACCACCCGCTGGCGCTGGCCAACCATGTCCGCCTCAACGGCGACCGGGTCGACCTGGCGACGATTGACATCCTGCGTGACCGTGAACGCGGCGTCCCGCGCTACAACGATTTTCGCGAGAAGCTGCGGAAGTCACGGATCAGGCGCTTTGAAGACCTCAGCGACGACCCTGAAATCGTCGAGGAGATTCGCGATGTCTACGACAACGAGATCGACCGGGTCGACCTCCAAGTCGGGCTTTTGACCGAGCCGCTGCCGCCCGGCTTCGGGTTCAGCGATACCGCATTTCGGATTTTCATCCTGATGGCCTCACGGCGACTCAAGTCGGATCGCTTCTTCACCAACGACTACGACCCGCGCGTCTACACCGAGGCCGGGATCAACTGGGTCGAGGGCAACTCGATGTCCGACGTGCTGCTGCGACATCACCCGGAGTTAGCGACGGCGCTCGACGGCGTCGAGAACGCGTTCGCGCCGTGGAACCGGCTCGACGACTGACCCGGTGAGCGACTTCGCGAGCGCCAGCCTGATCGAGAACGTCCGCTTCAACGCGACCGTGATCGTTCCCAACGCGGCCCAAGGGATCTTCTCCCGGCGCCGTACCGCCGTCGCGGCGGCAACCCGAGCCGGGGTCGACCGCGAAGCGATCGGGCTGCTCGCCGGGATGGCGCGCAGCTACCGATGTCGCCCGGTCTGGGTCCGCGCCGCCGCCAACCGAGCGCTGTTGCTGCTCGACCCAAACGACGCCCGCGAGTTGCTCGATCGCTCGCCCGACCCGTTCGCCTCCGACCCGGCGCCAAAGCGCGACGGAATGTGCACCTGGCAGCCCGACGCCCTGACCCTGTCGCGCGGCAAGCGCTGGGAAAAGCGTCGGCGCTTTACCGAAGCGGTGCTCGGGACCGGCGAGTCGGCAACTGCCGCGACCGGATTCGCAGCCGCGGCGCGCCGCGAAGCGCGACGGCTGCTCGACGGGCCGGCCGCCCTGAGGGCGGGCGAGCTTTCCTGGGATCCTCTCCACAGCGCCATCCAGCGGCTGGCGCGCCGGGTAATCCTCGGCGACTCGGCCGCCGAGCAGCTGGCGCTAAGCGTCGATTTGGAGGCCCTGATGGCGGAGGGGAACTCAATGCCGGGTCGGCCCAGCGAGCGGCTACCCGCCTACATGGATTTGCTCGAAGCGGCGCTGCAAAGGGCCGAGTCGGGGAGCCTTGCGGCGGTAATCGCGACGACCCCGCACGACGAGTCGATTCGGGCCGCGGGCCAGCTCCCCCACTGGCTATTTGCCTGCGGCGACACCCTGGCGGCCAACCTGGCGCGGGCGCTGATCGTCCTCGCCGCCGATCCCGAGGCGCAGGCGCGGGCAGCCGCCGCCGGCGCCGACACAGCGGGCGGCTACCTCGAGGGCTGCCTGCAGGAGGCGATGCGCCTGTGGCCAACCACCCCGCTACTGTCACGGCTTCTGCTCCGCGATAGCGAGTTTTCCGGCGGCAGGCTCGCCGCCGGTACCCAGGTGCTGATCGTCAACACCTTTTTGCACCGCGACCGCGACCGCGTCGCCGACGCCGAGCGGTTCGACCCCGAACGCTGGATCGACCCCGATCGCCGCGCTGCCGAGACCCCCTCCTACAACCACTTCAGCGCCGGGCCGCAGGGCTGCCCGGGCCGCGATCTGGCACTTGCGCTCGGCCGTAACTTCCTCGCCGAGATCCTCGCCGCCGGATCGCTACGAGGGCAAAGCGGCGCGATCGACCCCGCTAAACCGATGCCCGCGATGCTCGACTTTTTCGGGCTCCGGGTGGTGGCTGCTCACCGATAGGCGGCAGCGAAGGTATGGCGGTCGTGCAAACCGGGCGAGCGCTCGTAGACGGTGCCGTAACGGCTGCTCGGGCACATCGTCTCGCGATCCGGCGAGTCCCTGGCAATTGACGGACAGGTCCCGTCGACCTCGGCGAAGTGATCCGGCGAACCGACCAGTCCAAAGCCGCTCGCGTGCCCCCACTCATGGGTTGCCGCCGACCACATATCGAGCCGTGAACCCGGCTTGTGGCGGCCCTTGTACCACTTTTCCTGCTTGTCGAAGCGGATCGCGATCGAGCGGATCGCGCGCCCGGAGCGACTGAGGCAATAGGTTGTCTGCGCCCAGGTCGAGGCGGAGAAAGCGGTCTGCCCGTCGATCTGCTCCCAGTAGATCGTGTTGGCGGCGTGCCCCTTGCCGGCGCTGCTGCAATCCTGAAAGATGGTCCGTCCTCGCATCGTGCCGCCGCGCTCGAAGTGGAGCGTCGGCCCGAGGTGGTTCCACCCCCGGGCGGCGTCCTCGACCCGCGCCCGCAGCGCCCCGACCGGGAAGTTACGAGCGAACTCGTAGCGCTGGTCGCGGTTCCCGGCCCGCCACAGCGTGTGGTAGATCTCGGTTGGATTGTGCGCGCGGGCGAACCCGGCGACCGCCAAACACCCGATCACGGACCCGATGATGAGATCGCGCCGCAACGCCTGACCCGGCCTCATCACCGCGATCCCCTCGGAGCATTTGCTGCCCTCCTCGGGGCGACAATGCTGTTACACGAGATGAAGTCCGAGACCGCGTAAATATCCAGGGTCGGCTCGACGAAGGCAGTGGCGAGGACCGACTGCTCCTCGTCGGGACGCCCGGTCGAGTAGGTGAAAATGACCCGGTTTCCGGGTCCGTCCTGGGCGCGGAACGCCTCCGCCCCGACCGTCGAGTCGACCTGCGCCAAGAAGTCGGCCAGCGCCGATTGCGGCGTGTTGCTCGGAGGATCCGGGGCACCTTTGCCGGGCGGACCTCCGACGGTCCCGGTGATCAGGGAGATCGGGTCGCCGGGGCTGCAACCGGTTGGGAACTGATCGGCCGACCCCCGCTGCGTCGATTCGGCGCCGCGAACCAAGCCGCTGCCGAAAATCGCCACAACCGCCGCGATCAACGCGACCCGTCCGAGCCGCCACAACACCGAGGCAAATCGCACCATCTGACCTCTATCAACCCGATCAACCACCCGGGAGGCAGCTTAGCCTGGATCGATCGAACCGGGCGAGTGAATCCGCTTTCCGAGCCAAGTCGGGGGTCGATTGGTGAGCACCCGCGCGGTGGTGCCCCGGGGGTGAGAGCGAATCGGCCCCGGCCGGAGCGGCCCCCGCAGCCCGCAGCCGGCCGCCGCGGGATCGGCGACGACGAGGTGATTGATGCTGAAACCGCCGCCGGCAACTACGTTTAAGCGGTGAACGGCGCGACCACACGCCGCGAGGCCCTGCACAGCGGCCTCGCCCTCTACCTGGCCTCCCAGCTCCCGGCGCCGCCCGGCTCGGGCGCCGCCGCGGCTCGGCGCGGCGCCCTGCACCGCCACGGCAGCTTCGACTCCGGGATCGCAAGCGGCGACCCGCATCGCCACGGCATCACCCTGTGGACCCGGCTGCACGGCGTCGGGCGCCCCGGCAGGGTCGGCTGGGAAATCGCCGCCGACCCCGACTTCGCCCGGGTCCTCGACGCCGGGACCGCCCGCGCCGCCCACGTCCACGACCACACCGTCCACGCCAAGGTCCGCAGCAAACGGCTCAAGCCGGGCCGACCCTACTGGTATCGATTCCACACCCGACACAGCGATTCACCGGTCGGCCGCTTCCGGACCCGCCCGGCGCGCGGCTCTCGGACGCCGCTGCGAATCGCGGTTTACTCCTGCCAGGACTACCAGACCGGCTTTTATGCGGCGCATCGCGACATCGCCGCACAGGACGATCTCGACCTGGTGGTGATGGTCGGCGACTACATTTACGAGCGCGCCGCCGCCCCCGGGGTCCGGGCCGACACGACCGGAGCCAACCGCGACGGCGACGTCCAAACCTTCCGCGAGTACCGCGACAAGTACCGCCTTTACCGCTCCGATCCCAACCTACAGGCGATGCACGCCGCCCACCCCCACCTCGCCTTTTGGGACTCGCACGACGTCGAGCCCCACGACAGCGCCGACCCCTCAACCGACCCCTACGGCCGGCCGCGCCGGGTCCCGCACGCTCAGCGCCTGCGCAACGGGATCCGCGCCTTCCTCGAGGCGATGCCCCAGCAACATCCGGCCGACCCGAGGCGGATCTATCGACGGGTCAATCTCGGCGCCCTCGGCACGGTCTACCTGACCGACGAACAGCTCTACGGCGACCCCTACCCGTGCCCGTTCACCTTCCCGCCGGACGGCTGCCCGGAGGCCAATGCCCCGGATCGCACCTACCTCGGAGCGGCCCAGAAGTCGTGGCTGAAACGATCGCTCGCCGCCGAATCGGCGAAGTGGAAGCTCTACCTCGGCGGCACGATGATGATGTCGTTCGACTTCAGCCCCGGCAACCCCTACAACACCGGCCAATGGGACGGCTTCGTCGCCGAGCGTCGCGAGCTGATGCAGCACATCCTCGACAACCGGATCGACAACGTGGTCCGCCTCTCCGGCGACATCCACACCTTCTTCGCGGGCCGGGTCACGACCACCGGTCGGATTGACGGAACCGCGGCCGCCGTCGAGTTCATCGGCGGGTCGATCTCGTCGCTCGGGATCCCCGAGGGACTCGCTGCCGGGTCCGGCGGCACCGCCGACCCGGCGCTGATCGCCCAGCTGACCAACCACGCCAGGGACACCAATCCGCATATCGACTACATCGAAACCGTCCATCGCGGCTACAAGCTGATCGAGGTTGACGAGGACGAACTGCGGGTCAGCTTCCGAGCGCCGGAGGACGCTCGCGATCCGAACACCGCGGTCAGAACACTCGCACGCTTCACCGTGCCGGCGGGCGAGCCGGTGATCGTGCCGGCCTGAGCCGACCGGAGCCCGATCAGCGGGGCCGAACCGGGCCGACCCCGGCGCCTGGCTATACCTCCTGGTAGAGCGGGCCGTCGCCGCCTTCGGGCATCGTCAACCGACCGCCCTTGGCGTTGATCGCGCCGCACTGGACGCAGTTCGAGGCGGTGACGTGGACATCGACCATCGGGGCGTGCGACCCGGGTTGGTCGTCGGGAATCTCGTAGACCTGGGCGGGGCACATCGAGACCCAGGCCTGCGCGACCTCGCGCGGGACGTGGCTTTGGATCCGAACGTGGTTCGGGGCATCGTCGCGGGTCGCGTTGCCCGACAGGAAGACCGAGCCGAGCTTGTCGAAGGTGAGTTCATTGTCGGCGGCGGGGTAGGCGTCGCCGGCCTTGCCGATGAACAGCTCGACCTGCGCGTCGTGCTCGGAGCGCTTGTGACCGCTCGGCAGCAGCCCGTTCGTCAACAACCAGGCGTTCGCGATCGCGCCAAAGGCGACGAAGCCCCGGTCACCGTACTGGCGAACGTTGCGCGACTTGAAGAGATCGTCCTCGATCGCCGACTTGCGGACCCTGGTCTCGTAGCCGGAGAAATCAACCGACTCGGGATCGGCCTTGAGGCTCTCGACAATCGCCTCGGCGGCGTAGATCCCGGCGTGCATCGCGTAGTGGATCCCCTTCAGATAGGGGATGTTGACCATCGCGACGTTGTCCCCGGCCATCATCATGCCGGGCACCGCGAGCCGCTTCGGCATCGACCAAAAACCACCGGAGGGGATCGTCTTCGCGCCCCAGGCGACCCGCTTGCCGCCCTCAAGCAGCTTGCGGATAAACGAATGCGTCTTCAACTGCTGCAGCGCGTCATGGCAGGAGAAGGTCGCGTCGCTCGTATCGAGGCCGGCGACCATGCCGATGCAGAGCTTGTCCTCGCCCATTGGGTAGATGAACGAACCGCCGAACTCGTTGTATTTCGGACGGGCGCGGAGCGGCCAGTTCATCGTGTGGATGACCCGATCGAGCGGCTTTGGGACCTCCCACACCTCCTTGACGCCGATCTCCCAGCGGGGATCGTCGACGGCGATATCGAAGTGCTCGACCGCGCACTGGGTGAGGTGCCCCAGGGTTCCCTCGGCCAGCACCGTCGCCTTCGCCATCAGATCCGACCCGGGCTCGAAGTTGCCGAGCCGCTTGCCCTCGCGGTCACGGCCCTTGTCGCCGGAGCGGACGCCGCGGACGATGCCTTCCGCTACCAGCAGCTTATCGGCCACCGTCTCGGTGAGGATGTAGGCGCCAGCCTCCTCGGCTCGATCGGCGAGAAAGCGCGACAGCTTCGAGACCGAGGTGACGTAATTGCCGTGGTTTCGGAAGTTCGGCGGCGGCTTCAGTGGGATCGCGAGCCGCTTCGTGAGCAGATAGACGGCGTCCTTCTCGACCTTTTGGTAAACCGGCCAGTCGGCCGGATCGAGCTCTGGGAAGAGCTCCTCCATCGCCGAGGGGCGCATATTGGCACCGCTCAGGTTGTGGCCGCCGCACACCTTCGCCTTCTCGATCACCGCGACCGGGACCTCGCCGAGTTGCTCCGTTAGCTGCGGCTCGTTCTCGAGCAGTTGCAGGAGCCGGTTCGCGCAGGCAAGACCGGCCGGCCCACCGCCGACGATCGCCACCCCGACCTCGAGGCGATCGTCCTCGGGATCGGTCGGCGGCCCGACATACTCGGAGCCGTCAAACGGTGGCGGGAACTGTGCGGGTGCGACGCCCATCGCGCTTCGCCTAGCCCTTCTTCGCCTTGATCGCCTCGGTCAGCTTCGGCGCGATCTTGTGCAGGTCACCGACGACCCCGAGGTCGCAGAACTCGAAGATCGGCGCGTTCTGATCCTTGTTGATCGCGACGATGTTCTCGGAGTTCTGCATCCCGACCTTGTGCTGGATCGCGCCGGAAATACCGAGCGCGAGATACAGCTTCGGAGCGACCGTCTTGCCGGTCTGGCCGATCTGGGTCGAATACGGGATCCAGCCGGCGTCGACCACCGCGCGGGTCGCGGCAACCTCGCCGCCAAGCGCCGAGGCAAGCTCGCGGGCAACCGCGAAGTTGTCCTTGTCGCCGAGACCACGCCCGCCGCCGACCAGGAAGTCGGCGTCCTCGATGTTGACGCCACCCTCGTCGCCGGACTCGCCGCGAGTCACCATCCGGGCCTTGGTCGACCAGGCCGACAGCTCGACCTCGATGTCCTCGACGGCTGCGTCGCCGCCGCCGCTCGGCTTGACATCAAAGGCGTTGAGTCGGCCGATGATGATTCCCGGTTCGCTGACATAACCGACATCGACGATCGCCGAGTCCTGCAGGACCGGGCGCTCGGCGATCAGCTTGCCGTCTTCGGCCTTGACCTTGGTCACCTCCATGGTGACGCCCGCCCCGAGTCGCGCGGTCAGACCCGCACCGATCTCGAAGCCGAGCAGGCCACCGCCGAACAGGGCGTAGCTGAAACCGTGGTCGGTGATCACCTTCGCCATCACGTCGACGATCGGTTGGGCGAGACCCTCCGGCACCGACTTGGCGCGGTAGACCGTGCTTGCTCCGTAGCCTCCGAGCGCGGCGCAGGCCGCGTCATCGACCTCGCCGACGACCACTGCCGCCGCCTCGCCGCCAATCTCGCCGGCCAGCTTGGCGGCTTCTGAGATCGCTCCGAGTGAGTTGTTGTTGAAGACGCCCGCGTCATCGTGCAGGGCGTAAACCAGAATGCCGGCCATCTAGATCAGCTTCCTTTCCTCGAGCCAAGCGACGATCTTTTCGACCGTCTCGTTGGTGTCCTCGTCTTCGATGATCTCGCCCGACTGCTTCGGTGGCGGCGGGTTGATCCCGAGTACCTGGGTTTTCGAACCGGCCTCACCGACCTGCGAAGGATCGATCCCGACATCGCCGGTGCCCTTCGTGTCGAGCGGCTTCTTCTTCGCCCCCATGATCGCCTTGAGCGACGGGTAGCGCGGCTCGTTGATCGCGTCACCGACGCTGATCACGGCCGGAAGGGCGATCTCGACGGTGTCGTAGCCGTATTCGGCCTGGCGCTGGCAAACCAACTTGCCCTCGCTGACATCCATCTTGATCACCTGGGTCAACGACGGCATCTTCAGGTGGTCGGCGACGACCGCTCCGATTGTGTAGCACTCGCCGTCGTCGGACTGCTGACCGAGCAGGACGAGGTCGGGCTGCTCGGTCTCGAGCGCCTTGGCGAGCGCGTAGCCGGTCGCGCAGACATCGGAGCCCGAAAGCGCCGGGTCGGACAGGTGCAACGAGCGGTCGGCGCCGAGCGCGACCGACTTGTGGAGGGCGCGGACTGCGGTGTCCGGCCCCATCGTGACCGCGACAATCTCGTCAACCGCAACAGCTCCGCCCTCGCGGATTTGCATCGCGGCTTCGATGCCGTGGGTATCGAACGGGTTCAGGGTTCGCTCTCCGGAGCGGTCAAGGCGCTTGGTCCCGGCGTCGATGCGCTTTTGCACGGCGGCGTCCGGGACCTCCTTGACAAGACAACAGATCTTCAAGTCAGGCCTCCTCAGGCAAGTTCAGCGCGCGGATGATAGCGCCTCCAGACCCAGTTGACTGACCAGTCAATCGACGGGGCCGAGGTGGGGCAGCCCGGTTCCCTAACCTGGACGGCGATGTCATTGCTTTCGAAACCGATCCCGATCTGGCTCGCCGTCGCCCTCGCCGCGACTGTCGGCGCCCTCGCGGTGGTCGCAGGCGCGATCGCCGAGCGCGCCGAAAAGCCCACTCCGATCGACGCGATGCGAGCCGAATTGCCGCGAATCACGGCCGAGAAACCCGCCTCCGGCAGGATCGTTCAGCCAGCGAAGGTGATGAAGAGCCGCCATTTTAAATACATCGCGGCATCCTTTGACAACCCCGCCGGTGCCCAGACGGTGGCTGGCGTGCGCTGCCCGCGAGGCTCGCAGGTGACCGGCGGCGGCGGTCTCAGCCAATCACGCAGCCCGGGCCAGCAGGCGGTCAGCTCGACTCTTCCGTTTGATGGCGCCGACGACAACAAGCGGACCGACGACGGCTGGATCGTCGCGATGGACAACACCTCGAACGCGGCGCTGCGGTTCGGCGTTTACGCGGTTTGCCGGACCCGATAACTAGCCCGATCCGCCCTGAACCGGGCCGCCCGATCACTGCTCGCCTGGGGGCCCCTCCAGCAGCCCGGCAAGAAACGCCTCGGGCCGCAGCGGCTCGGCGACCAAGATCCCTTGGGCGCGATCGCAGCCAGCCGCGTGGACCAGGTCGAGGTCGCGGATGTCGGTAACCCCGTCGGCGATCACCCGCAGACCGAAGGCATGCCCGACCGAAACGGTCGCGATCAGGATGTCATTGCCCTCCGCCCCGCCAGCCCGTGACAAAAGCGAATGGTGCAGCTTGATCCCGTCGAGCGGCAGGGTTCGCAAGGTGGCGAGCGAGGAGCGGCCGGCGCCGTAGCGATCGAGCAGCAGGCGTAGCCCCGCCTCCTCGCGCAGCCGCCGCATCACCGCGGCCGCCAGGCCGCGATCGATCCCGATCGACTCCTCGGCGACCTCGATCGCCAAGACCTGCCGCGCCACCGGGTAGCGATCGAGCAAGGCGAGAACCCGGTCAACGAAGCCGGGCGCCAAAAAGCTCCAGGTCGAAAGTCGCGCCGCCAGTTCGATCCCGGCGGCAGGGCCCTCGGCGAAGTCGACCGCGAGGCGACAGAGTCGCTGCAGCATCCACTCGTCGACCTTGCGAAGCGCGGCCAGCCGCGAGCGCCCCTGCGAGGTCATCCCCAGCAGCATCGGTCCGTCGGGCCGCGCCCACCGAGGTAACGCTTCGACCGCGACCAGCCGGCCACTCGACACCTCGATCTGGGTTTGCAGCTCGAGGTAGAGCTCGTCGGCGGCGATTGCCTGCTCGATCGCCTCGCTGCCGGCGCTCCGCGCCGCCGCGATCGGCGATTCGCAGTCGCGCTGGTGCTCAAACGAAGCGCCGTGCGACATCGCGTCGTCGCTTGCCCGCAACGCCGCCGCCAGCAGCGCGTCCGGCTCGGCGTGCCCCTCGACCGTCGAGGCGATCCCGCAGCAGGCATTGACCTCGCGCTCGCCCTGACCGCACCAAACCGGCCCCGACAGCACCTCGGCAATCCGATCGGCCAGGGTCTCGAAGCGGGCGTCATCGCCGTCGCGCTCCCCCTCGCACAGCAAGATCAATTCGTTGCGCCCAAACCGAGCCACCAGGTCGGCGTTTCGGACCAGGGTTCGCAACCGCTCGGCGAGCCCGGTCATCGCGACCCCGAGCGGACCGCCCTGGTCGCTCTGACCCTGCTCCGGTTCGGCTCCCAGCCCCTCGAGGCCGCGCAGTCGGACGTGCAGGACCGCGACCGCGTGGCCGTAGCGACGCGCCGCCGCCAGGTCGCGGCCGAGCGCGTCAAGAAAGCGATCGTAGGTTGCAAGCCGGGTCACCGGGTCAAAACCGGCGTGATGGGCGACCGCCAACTCGGCCTGGTGTCGCTCGATCGCGTAGAGGATCGCCCGGCCGAGGCTGTGCGCGTCGAGGTGCGCCTTGACCAGGTAGTCCTGGGCACCGCGAGCGATCGCGTCGATCGCCACCTCGATATCGGGGTCCTCGCTGACGGCCACGATCGGGGTCCGGCAGGCGAGGTCTTGGACCCGCGCCAGGGCATCGATCCCGCCCGCGCCAAACGAGCCGAGATCGAGCAGAATCACCTCAGGAATCGACTCGGCCTCGGGGGAGAGCGCGCCGTAGAGGTCGAAGAACTCGGCTGGGCCGAGGCAGTGGGTGATCTCAACCGGCCGCGCACAGCCCTGCCGAAGCAGCGACTCGATCAGCCCGCGCGAGCCCGGCGCAGCGGCGATCAAGACGATTCGAAGCGGCCACCGCGCCGCCTCATCGACCGGGTCGTCGTGCTCACCGGGTCCCGGCCATGGTCCCCGTCCGAGGTCACTCATCGGGTGTCGAGGCTGGCAGCATCACTACCGAGATCGTCGGCATTGCCGCCGCGAACCTCAAGCGCTGCGGAGCGCTCAGCCTCGATCCACCGTCAGACCCGAGCTGCGGAGTTAATGAAGTCGACGATTGCGTCGGTCGGAGCCCCCGGGGTGAAGACCTCGGCGACCCCGAGCCGCTTCAGCTCGGGAATGTCATCGGCTGGGATCGTTCCGCCGACCGTTACCAGGACATCTTCGGCACCCTGCTCGCGCAAACGCTCGACCACCTTCGGGACCAGCGTCATATGGGCACCCGACAGGATCGAGAGGCCGACCGCGTCGGCGTCCTCTTGGATCACCGTCGCGGCGATCTGATCGGGCGTCTGGTGCAGGCCGGTGTAGATCACCTCCATCCCGGCGTCGCGCAGCGCGCGCGCGATCACCTTGGCGCCGCGGTCGTGACCGTCCAGGCCAGGCTTGGCGACCAATACGCGGAAACTGCGCTCAGAGTCTGGCATAGGAATAACGTGCAAC
>JAHEXU010000051.1 GCA_023251975.1 bacterium
ACGAAACCGCATAACCATGCGGCAAGCCGCTCCCTCCCCCGGCCTGATCACTCCAAAACTGCCCTTTTGCTCCCCGCGCGCTGCTCAATCGGCCCAATCCGTGCCCGTTTAGCCGGTACGAGCGCAGGCGAGGACGCCGAAGTCGGATCTCGAGGCCCGCCGGGGCCTCCACCCGGCAGCCGAAAATAGGGCTCTACGGCGCCGTTTGGGGGTGCGGCGGGGTGATTCCGGGCTGGCCGGAAGGGCTCCGTGGTGGTGGTCCCTTGAAAGGAGCCGCACCCATCCGGGATAGTCGCGTTCCGCCGACGGAGCCACTCGACGATGCTGCGCACCGAGATGTAGACCCCGCTTGGCGAGGTTCCTCCAACTCGGCACCGGCGGCACCGGCAGGTGTTGGAGTTTCTCGTGAGCGGCGGGCCCCACCACCGAGCCCGCCCCCTCGACGGAGGAGGGCCTCGACCTGCGCGGCGATGGCAGGGTGGCGATGGCGCGGACGTCGGCGCTGCTGTTCGCATCGGGGCGGGATCCTCGGGCTGCGGTCGCTCACTGCGGGCGCTTCGCCACCTCGACGCCGTGGCGAGCGAGCGTCGCCACCGCGGCCTCGGGGTCCGGCGCCTGCTCGGGGAATCGCGGGCCAGCGGGCTCGGGCGGGCCGCCGTCAAGGCCCAGAACCCGCTCGATCGCGATCACGGCGCCGACGGCGGTGAGGTGGGACTGGCCAGCGGGGTCATGCACCTGCACGGTGGCGGTGCGCTCGTCGCCGCTGAGGTCGATCCGGACGAGCGCCGGCCCACCCTCGCCCGGCCGGTGCATCAATGCGCGGCGCGTGTCGGTGAGCCGCTCGGCGGCGAGCAGTCGCAGCACGCCCAGACGTCGCAGTCCGGCGAGTGTCGCGGTCGTGGTCTGGTCGTCGAAGCCGATCCGGGTGGCGACCGTGGGCGCGCCGATGACCGCCGGGAGCGTCATCTGCTCGGGGGTGTCGATCCGCAGTACGCGGCCGCGCGAGCCGTCGGCGAAGCCCACCCGCCGAGCGTCTGAGAGTGCGGGGACGAGCCGGGGCTCGCCGTCGATGGTGGTCTCGAAGCGGTCGGCGAGGCGGTCCATGTAGGCGACCGAGTCGGGACCGGCACGGTCGGCGAGCGCGTAGCGGATTGCGATGTCTATGCGATCGAGGGTCTGCAGATCGCGCGCCGCCCACGCGGCCAGCAGCGGGACCACTCCGCCCATCCACCCCGAGGCGAGCATGACCGGCGCGTGCGCCGGCGTGGCCGCGCAACGCACAAGCGCGCCGCGCACGAGCGCCGTCCAGCGGGTGATGTCGACGTAGGGGATCCCACGATCGAGTGCGGCCTGGAGCAGCGCGCCGCGTGGGTCGTTGACGGTCGCGAGTATGGCCGCCGGCACCTCGGCGAGATCCCCGAGCGGGTCGGCGGCCTCGGTCAGATCGATTCGAACGCAGGTCGCGCCCCCGAGTCGCTCGGCGAGCGCGCCGCCGTTGGCGGGGGTGCGCCCGGCCAGCACGAGGGGAAGCCCGGGCCGGCGCTCGCGGAGAAGCTCCGCGGCCTGCGCTCCGACGAGGCCGTAGCCCCCGGCGATCAGCACGGGCCCGCTCACGCTTGCACCCCGCCGGCTACCGCGGCGCGCGGGTTCTCGGTACCGATCACCTCGCCGACCGCGCGCTCGGCCGAGCGGATCGCGCCGTCCATGTAGCCGCACCAGCGCTCCGCTGTCTCGGCCCCGGCCCAGTGGATGCGCCCGACCGGCGCGCGCAGCGCGGGCCCGTATGTAGTCCAGCCACCCGGCTGCAGATATCCGCCGTAGCAGCCGCCGGACCACCGCTCGCGCTGCCAGTCGAGCTCGACGTAGTCGCGCGGGGATGCGGCGCGCGGGCCGAAGAGGCGGGTCAGGCAGTCGAGTACGGCGGCGCGGCGGTCCTCGGGGGCCCAGGCGCCGAGGCGCCGGGCCGGGCCGCCCTCGAGGAACGCGAGCAGTACCCCGGGCGAACCGTCGGGCGGGCTGTTGTCGTATACGATCCGCACCGGCCCGCGGGTGCTCGCGGCCTGGCCGGTCTGGCCTTCGGCGCGCCAAAACGGCTCGTCGAATATCGCTTGGCACTTGATCACGGCGCCCATCGGCATCCGCTGCGTGAGGCCGTCGCGCTGGGGCGGCAGCGCTGGCTCGTAAGCGATCCGGCCGGCCAGCGCCAGCGGCACGGCGACGATCACATGGTTTGCCCGGACTGTGGCGCCGTCCGCCAGGATCGTGACGCCGCTGTCGTCGCGGCTGATCGTCCGTGCCGGCGCGCCCAGGATGACCGCGTCGCCGAGTTCGTCGGCGAGCCGCTGCGCGATCATCTGCGAGCCGCCCACTACGCGGTCCTGCTGCGCGCCCCCGGTGGTGGACTCGAGCATCTCAAGCCCGCCCGCCGCCCGGACGTAGAAGAGAAAATGCAGCAGCGACAGATCCTGCGGTTGCGCTGCGAAGACGCCCTCGGAGACAAGCTCGATGAACTCGCGGGCGCCGCGCGTAAAGGTCGCGCCGCGCGTCCACGACCAGAGCGTCTGCGCGTCGAGGCGCTCGGCACCGGGTGTATCCCATGGAGCGTCGGGGTGGACCCGGTCGAACAGCCGGTTCAGGCGCGCCTCGAGCTGTGCGAGGTCCGCGCTGAGCGCCGGCCCGAACCGCGGCGCGCGGCCGCGGTAGCGGTTGATTCGCCGACCCCGCTCGAGTAGGTAGTCCCCGCGATCGTGCGTCGGGAATGTCGCCAGACCCAGCTCTTTGGCCAGCGCGGCTACACGGTCCTGGGTCGGCCCGATCCACTGGCCGCCCATCTCGATCGTCTTGCCGTCGCCCAACTGATGGTTGAGCAGCCGCCCCCCGACCCGCTCACGCGCTTCGAGCACCACCGTGCGCAGTCCCGCACGTTGCAGCTCGCGCGCCGCGACCAGTCCGGCGAGTCCGGCGCCAAGGACCGCCACATCGGTTTCGACTACGTGCTCTCGCGCCGCGCCGCGCGCCTTGTCCTTGACCATGCTCACTCCCTCGATTCCTTCGTCGCTGTGGGATTACAGCGTAAGGGTAGCAGACAATCCGTACGAGGCCTTACGCTGTATGGAGCCAAGTGAGTGGCCCGGCGAGATCCATCCCACGCAGGCCCGGCCTGACCCGCCAGGGGGTCGTTGCCGCCGCGATCGAGTTGGTCGACCGCGGCGGCCTCGAGGCGCTCAGCGTGCGCCGGCTGGGCGCGGAGCTTGGCGGCGAGGCGATGTCGCTCTACCACCACGTCGCCGACAAGGACGACCTGCTCGACGCGATGGCCGACGCCCTCGTCGCCGGGATCGAGCCTGTGCCCGACGACGAGCCCTGGGCCGAGGCGCTGCGGGTGCTTGCCCGCGCGCTGCGCCGCCGCGTGCTTGCCCATCCCCGCTTGGCCCCGCCGCTCGGCTCCGCGTCGGCGCTGAGCCTGATCGAAGCGGCGCTCGCGGCGCTGATCGCCGCCGGGCTGCCAGCCGATCAGGCGGCAAGCGCCTTCTGGGCGATCACCTCCTACCTTGCCG
The DNA here is from genome assembly GCA_023251975.1 of bacterium. Taxonomy (GTDB): domain Bacteria; phylum Actinomycetota; class Thermoleophilia; order Solirubrobacterales; family 70-9; genus JAHEXU01. The sequence goes on from JAHEXU010000051.1 coordinate 3,558, forward strand.
GCGCGCTGCTCAGCGAGGCCGCCGCGATCACCGACCCCCGGGGTGCGGTCGCCGGCCCTGCCCCGCACGCGACCGCCGCGCTGCCGGTTGCCGACTTCCCGACGCTCGCGGCACTGGCCCCGCGGCTCGCCGCAGCGGACTGGGCGATCGAGTTCGACCGCGACCTCGACCTGATCCTCAAGGGGCTTGGCGCTGGGAGCGGCCGTGGCGCGTGGGCACCCGGCAAACTCCGGCGACCGGGGTTCGCCGCGAGGCATCACGCCGCCCGCGGCCCCGTCACGGGGCGCTCACCGCGCGCGCTTCCGAGCGCACGTTCTCGAGAAACGGGGTGAGCTCCGCGAGGAAGTCGTCGGGGTCCTTCGCGTAGGGCATGTACCCGGTCTTCAGCGCGACGAGTCGCGCGCCAGGAATGGCGCGGGCAGCGGTCCGCCCGTCGGTGAGGCGCCGCCTGTGCAAGGTCAGGGCGTTGGTCGATCGGCCACGTCGCCCTGCCAGTACTCGACCCTTTTTCAACCCTCTGCCGCGGGGTCGAACGGCCGGCGCGCCATGCCGACGATCCGCTTGATCTGGCGCGAGTGCTCGAGGGCGTGGACGAGCGGCTTGCCGATCTCACCGGTTGGACTGGTGAGCGCGGCGGTGAGTCCCGCCTCCACGCGCGGACGGCGACACCGCGGCCCGACCGAGTGCCATCCGGAGACCGTTCTTGCGGTCAGCGCGTCGCACGCAGCAGCCGCAGCCAGCCGGTGGCACCGGTGAGCGCGAACGCGGCGCTCGAGAGGGCGGCACGGTCGATGCCCTGGCGGCCGATCAGCGCGGCGGCCATCGCGGCGGCGTCGCCGATGTCGACCCAGGCGTTGAGCTTGTAGACGTAGCGAGAGTGGGTGGGGTCGTCGCGGACGTGCCACACCAGCGCGCCGAGCGCGAAGTCCCGCACGCCGAACATCCGGCCCATCAGGCGAGCGGTGGGCGAGTCCTGCTCGCGGGGGTAACCGAGCAGCCGCGAGCTGGGACCTGGGGCCAGCAGCGCGGTCGCGCCGATCGCGACCCGCCCGATCGCCATCGCAGCCACCCGCGTTCGCAGTCGACCTTCGGTCATCGTGCTGTCTCCTCGTGCGTTGGTTTCAGGGACTCCAGGAACTCGAGCGCGGCGCTCTGGAGCTGGTCGATGCCGGGGTGCTCGGTGGGCATATGGCTGGCTCCGTCGAGCACGACCATCCGCTTCTCGCGAGCGAGCCGCTCGAAGAATTCACGGCTGAGCGCGATGTCGGTCATCTGATCGGCCCCGGGGTGGGCGAGCAGCACCGGGCAGACATCGAAGTCCTCGGGCTCGATCGCCGGGGCAGTGTCCATCAGGGTGCGCAGGAATCGCGCAGGCATCCAGTTGCCGCCGCCGAGTGGATCGGAGAGGCATAGCTCCGCCAGCTCGGGGATGTTGGAAATGCGGTTCATCCTCGAGACGTGCCTCATCGGCGTCGGGACGCGGTCGGCCACTAGCCGCAGCCAGCGCAGTGCGGGGAGCCCGAGCCGGCTGAGCAGCCGGCTGCGTGACAGGCCGTCGCGAGCATCCCGGGTACGGGGGTCGATCAGCGTCGTCGCGATCACGCCGGCCACGTTGCCCGATCGTGCGGCGGCCTGGTAGGCGAGGTAACCGCCGAGGCTGACGCCGAACAGGACGATCGGGATGCCGTCGCGCTGGCGCTCGGCGTCGATCAGCTCGACGACCATCTCAACCCAGAGCTCGTAGCTCAGCATCGCGGACGGTGCCTTGGTCAGGCCGTAGCCGGGCAGGTCCGGCGTCAGGGCGGCATAGCCGTGTCGGTGCGCGAGCACCGCGAGCGGCGCCAGCATCCGCGAGTAGCCTCCCGCGCCGTGCAGCACGATCAGCTTCAACTCGGTGCCTTTCGCTTCCGTGCGGTCGAGGTGCACGTCCAGCCCGCGCCAGCTCCACCACTCCTCGCTCGGCATCGTCTCGGGGGTGCAGCGCATCTCCTCGGGGAAGTAGGGCTGATAGCGCCGCCACAGCGGGAAGTCGTCGTAGCTCGGGCGGGAGCGCCCGCCGCCTGGGGAATCGGTCATGTGGATCCAATCTGAGCGTCGTTACGGTTCATGGGATGCTTGGCGCGGGCCCGCTACGGGACGAGCACGACCTTGCCGATGTTCTTGCGGTCCTCGATCAGGCGGTGCGCGTCGGCGGCGCGATCGAGCGGGAAGACATCGCCGACCACGGGGGAGAGCTGGCCGGACTCGAGCCCTGCCAGGATCGGCTTGACGATCCGGTCGAGGCTCCCCTCCTGGGACCACCAGTGCAGGATCTGGAGGCCGAAGACGCCCTTGTTCTCGTTCAGCATGCCAAAGCTCTTCCACCACGGCATCGTCGCAAACGGCACCCTGAGCAGGCCCGGGAGCGCGGCGCGGAGGCTGCGCTTGTCCCCGGTGCGCATCTCCGAGCCGCCGGCCATGATCAGCCGCCCCCCGGGCCGCAGCAGCCGATAGCTGCGCTTGAACGACACGGGGCCGAGCACGTCAAGGACCACATCGACGCCCTCGCCGCCGGTGATGCGGCGGACCTCCTGCGCGAAGTCGGTGGTGCGGTAGTCGATCGGGTGATCGACGCCCTGGGCGCGGATCGCGTCGTGCTTCCACGCCGAGGCGGTGCCGAAGACCTCCGCGCCGCGCCACTTGGCGATCTGTGTGGCCGCGGTCCCGACCCCGCCGCCGGCGGCGTGGATCAGCACCCGCTCACCGGCGTCGAGCCCGGCCATCACCACCAGCGCGGCATACGCGGTGGCGTAGTTGACGGGGAACGCCGCGCCCTCCTCGAACGAGACCTGCTCGGGCAGTGGGTACATGTCCTCGGCCGGGGTGACCACCAGCTCCGCGAACCCGTTGAAGCGGGTACCGCCGAGCACTCGGTCTCCCACCCCGGGAGCATCGACGCCCTCGCCCACCGACTCCACCACGCCGGCGATCTCGTAGCCGAGGACGCACGGAGGCTTCGGCGCGTCCGGGTAGAGGCCGATGCGGGCCATCACGTCGGCAAAGCTGATCCCGGCGGCCCTCACCGCGACGCGCACCTCTCCCGGCCCGACCGGCGGGTCCGGGCGCTCCTGCACCCGAAGCACCTCGGGACCGCCGTGTCGGGTGAGCACGAGCGCGCGCATCGGCCTACCTCCGGGTGAGCTGGCGTAGCACGGCGCGGCTCACGGTCAACGGGTGGTTGAGAACGGTCGCCACGCGGCCCGTGAGCGTGAGCGGGTCGTGGGCGATGCCGAGCTGGCGCAGGATCGTGTTCGAGTCGAAGTAAACGCGCTCGCAGACGAGCCGATCCTGCTCGAAGAGGAACAGCGCGGTCATCCGGCACTTGAACGCACGGCCAGTGGGAGGCAGGCCGCGATAGGGGCCCAGGTGCGTGCCCAGCAGCCAGAACTCGCAGATCACCGCCTCGTCGGCGTGGTGCATGGCGATCAGCTTGTTGCGCTGGTCGGGGAACGCGGCGCGCGTCTCGTCGAAGTAGCGACCCACCTCCTCCTCGCCGTCGTGCACGGCGCCGGTCGCGATCAGCTCGTAGCGAGGGTGATCGAAGGTGGCCATCGTCACGTCGAGCTCGTGGCGGTTCTCCGACTCCATGTGCTCGCGCACGATCTCCTCGCGCCGCTTGCGCAGAGCGCTGGTGAGCGGCATCGCTACCTCCTGCCTGCGATCGCGTCAGGGCGGGATCGGCGTTGGGCGGGATCGGCGCCTGCGCTCGCGAGGAGGCGCGGGCTCATGTGAGCCTCGGCGCGAGCACGGTCAGCCCACCGTCGACGACCAGCTCCTGCGCGGTGACGTAGCTCGCCTCCTGCGAGAGCAGGAAGATCGTGGCGTAGGCGATCTCCCATGCGGTGCCCTGGCGGCCGAGCGGGATCGGCGTGACCGCGCGGTCGGGACGGCCCTTGGAGGTGACCCGCCCGAGCGGCGTGTCGATCAGCCCTGGTACGACCGCGTTGGCCCGCACTCCTCGTGGCGCACCCTCCTGGGCGACGTGGCGGCAGAGCGCATGTGCGCCTGCCTTCGACGCGTCGTAGGCGGGCATGAAGCTGCCAGGACGCTGCCCGGCGATCGAGCCGACGAACACGACCGCCCCTCCGTCGGACAGGCGCGGCAGCATCGTCCTGCAGACCAGGAACTGCGACCGCAGATTGACCGCGAGCGTTCGGTCCCACGCCTCGGGGCGCGTGCCAGCCAGCCCGGTCTCACCGAGGACGCCGACGTTGAGCACCAGCCCGTCGATCCCGCCCAGCGACGACGCCGCATCCGCCGCGAGCCGCTCGCACGGCCGCTCGTCGGTGACATCGGCCACGATCGCGCACGCGTTGCCGCCCGCGGCGGCGATCTGGCTCAGCGTGTCGTCGGCGGCGTCAGCGTCGATGTCAACGCACGCGACGGTCGCACCCTCGCGCGTCGCGAGGATCGAGATCGCCCGGCCGTTGCCGACAGGCGCCTGCGCGTCGGCGCTCGCGCGCGTGCCCGCTCCGACCACGACGACCCGCCGCCCGGCCAGTCGCGCCCGGCCGGGCGCCAGACCCGCTGCCTCTGCGGGAACCGGCGACCGACCCTCGCCGGGTGGCTGCGGCGAGGTCATCGCATCTCACGCTGAGCGCTGGCTACCTGGTGCGCGATGCTCTGCGCGCCGAGTCGGCGGTTGACGCCCGCTACAACGGTTGGCGCGACAGCGGCGATCACCGCGCCGAGACGCGCAGGCAGCGGCGCGACATCGATCTCCGCCTTGTCGGTCTCGATCGCGCGCACGACGGCAGCGGCGACATCCTGCGGGCGGCGGGTGCCGAGCATCCTGGGCAGCTCGACTTGCGTCTGCGCCCACATACCCGCCTCGCGGATCGGCCCGGGGAAGATCGTCGAGACGCCGACGCCGCTCCCGTGCAGGTCCTGGCGCAGCGAGGCCGCGAAGCCGCGCAACCCGAACTTCGTCGCCGAGTACAGCGCGGACCCCGGCGTGGCGAGCTTGCCCGAGAGCGACCAGATGAACACGAGATGGCCGCTGCGACGTGCCGCCATGTCGCTCATGAGCGCCTTCGCGAGCACGATCGGCGCGCGCAGGTTCACGTCCAGCGCGTGGCCGATCTGCGTGGTCGAGTAGTCGTCCAGCGTGCCCGAGGCGGGCAGCGCGGCGTTCGCGACGAGGATGTCGACGCGCCCGACCTCGCCGATCAGCCGCTCCAGGTCGGAGCGCTCGGCGAGATCGGCGACGATCGCACGAGCGTCGAGCTCGAACGCGAGCGGCTCGAGCACCTCGCCGCGACGTCCGGTGAGGATCAGGCTCGCGCCCTGCTGCCCGAGCGCCCGAGCGATCGCCTGCCCGAGGCCGCCCGTGGCCCCGGTCACCAGCACGTTGCGGCCGAGCGCGTTCACGGCACCGGAGCCGGTCGGCGAGAGGGGCGGTCAGCCGTAGACGGCATCGAGCGTCCTCCAGGTGTCGGGGTCGTGCCCGGGCACGACCAGCGCGTCCGGGCTCTGCGCCGCAAAGCGCTGGATTTCCGACAGCGAGCGCCGGAACAGCCGCTCGTCGGCGCTCAGCAGCGGCATCACCGTCTTCTCGATCGTCCGTCGCGAGTACGCGGCATCACCGGTCAGCAACGCCTCGCGGTCACCCAGCCGTAGGAGCACCGATTGGTGCCCGCGCGTGTGCCCGGGCGTGGACAACAGCCGCACCGAGCCGTCACCGAACAGGTCGACGCCGTGCCCGAACGGCCCGACCGAGCCGACGCCCGGAGCGTCGAAGTCGACCGCGCGCCAGTCGAGCCCGCCCGCGAGCTGGCGTGGGGTGTATCCGCGCATAAAGCTACGGTGCGCCCTCGCCGCTGGCCACTCGCGCCGGTCAAGCACAAACGTCGCGGCCGGGAGCTCCGAGACGCCGCTGGCGTGGTCCCAGTGCAGGTGGGTCATGATCACGACGCGAACGTCCTGCGGATCGACGCCGCGGGCCTGAAGCTGGACGTGCAGCGCTTGCTCGGCCGTGACGCGGAACTCGTAGAGCAGCGTCGAGATCCGACCCATGTTGCGCTTCGGGTCGACCGCGACACTGGGATGAAAGCCCGTGTCGACGAGAACGGGCCCGGCGCTCGGATGCTCGATCAGGAACGCGGGGATCGGGATCCAGGTCCAGTCGGACTTGGCCACGCCGAATCCCATGCCGCGTGGACGGCCGAGCCGTCCGGGCGGGCGCTCCAGCAGACCCGGCGGCACGAGGCACTGCCCGGCGAGCAACGGGTGCAGCCGCACGGTCGCGCCGACACTCCCGCCGGGAAGCGGGGTCTCCAGGGCTTGGGGTGTCGTCGTGTCTGTCACGTGAGCGGGCAGCGCGGGCAGGCAGAAGACGGACAACATACAACGTAAGGGGTCGGAAGCACGGAGATGTCCGGGGCAGCGCGCCGACATCTGTCGCGTGCGTAAGCTCGGAACGGTGTCTGGACGAAGATGCAGACCGACGAAGCGGAAGTCAGCCGCCCAACGGGCGCCGCTGACCCGCGAGCTGATCCTCAACGAGGCCGTTCGCCTCGCCGACCACGACGGGGTGCGCGGCTACACGGTCCCGGGTCGGCCCGATCCACTGGCCGCCCATCTCGATCGTCTTGCCGTCGCCCAACTGATGGTTGAGCAGCCGTCCCTCGAACCGCTCGCGCGCTTCGAGCACCACCGTGCCCAGTCCCGCTCGTTGTAGCTCGCGCGCCGCGACCAGCCCGGCGAGTCCGGCGCCAAGGACAGCCACATCGATTTCGACTACGTGCTCTCGCGCCGTGTCGCGCTTGGGCGTTGACCATGGTCCTTCCTTCGATTCTGTTCCTCGTGGTGAGCTTACAGCGTAAGTGTTGCGCACGCCGTAACAAGCCCTACGCTGTATGGAGCCAAGTGAGCGGCCCCGCGAGATCCAGCCCACGCAGGCCCGGCCTGACCCGCCAGGGGATCGTCGCCGCCGCGATCGAGCTGGTCGATCGCGGCGGCCTCGAGGCGCTCAGCATGCGCCGGCTGGGCGCGGAGCTCGGCGTCGAGGCGATGTCGCTCTACCACCACGTTGCCGACAAGGACCACCTGCTCGACGCGATGGCTGACGCCCTCGTCGCCGGGATCGAGCCTGTGCCCGACGACGAGCCCTGGGACGAGGCGCTGCGCCTGCTTGCCCGCGCGCTGCGCCGCCGCGTGCTTGCCCATCCCCGCTTGGCCCCGCTGCTCGCCACCCGCCCGCTCGGCTCCGCGTCGGCGCTGAGCCCGATCGAAGCGGCGCTCGCGGCCCTGATCGCCGCCGGGCTGCCGGCCGATCAGGCGGCAAGCGCCTTCTGGGCGATCACCTCCTACCTTGCTGGCGCGCTGCTCAGCGAGGCCGCCACGCTCACCGACCCCCGGGGTGCGGTCGCCGGCCCCGCCCCGCAGGCGACCGCCGCGCTGCCGGTTGCCGACTTCCCGACGCTCGCGGCACTGGGCCCGCGGCTCGCCGCAGCGGACTGGGCGATCGAGTTCGACCGCGGCCTCGACCTGATCCTCAAGGGGCTTGGCGCTGGGAGCGGCCGTGGCGCGTAGTGCCCCGCGCAGCGACCTACGGATGGGTGTCTCGACCTACCCAAGCGCGAGATCAGGCGTCACCGACTCGCGACGAAAGCATCGTGCTGCCCGCTCCCCCTTCACAGGGTGCTCGACGCGGCCGCCTCCGAGTGCACCTCTTTCAGGAATGGGGTGAGTTCTGCGAGGAAGGCGTCGGGGTCCTCGGCGTAGGGCATGTGCCCGGTCTTCAGCGCGACCAGCCGCGCACCAGGAATGGCGGCGGCGGCGGCGCGACCGTCGGTGCGGAGGGGCAGGACGGGGTCGCGGCTGCCCCACAACAGCAGGGTCGGGGCCGTGATCGCCTCGGCGCGATCGCGGAGATCGTGCGCGGGGTCGATGAAGCTGCGCCAGACAGCGGCGTCAACGGCCACGGTCGCGGGGTCGCGGCGACCCGCCCCGGCACGAGCGATGATCTCCTTTACGAGTGGCGTGCGCTTTCGCAGGTAGAGGCGAGCGAAGGCGCCAGCGCTGCGGCGGGTGACCGCTTCGCTGCCCTTGATGCGGCAGAACCTGCGCGAGAGCGGGTTGTGCTTGGTGAACCCGCCTGAGTCGACTAGCACGAGCGCGCAGACGCGGTCCGGGTTGGTGATCGCGAGGCGGGTCGCGGCGAAGCCGCCAAGTGAGTTGCCGACAAAGACCGCCTGGTCGAGCCCGAGTTCGCCGACGAAGTCCTCGAGCGCGTCCGCGTACAGGATCGCGCTCGCGCTGCTGGGTGGATTGGGCGCGGGCGAGCTGCCGTATCCGGGCCAGTCGAGCGCGATCACCCGGTGGCTATGCGCGAGTTCGGGGACGATCGCGCCGTAGTCACGGCTGTCGCCTGGGTTGGCGTGCAGCAGCACGACTGGCGGTCCGCTCCCCTGCTCGGTGAAGGCGATGGGTCCGATACGAGTCGGGACGGTTGGCATTGAGGCCTCCTCTGGGCTGGGCTCGGTGGCTCGACACCCTATCAGGTGACCGACCGGCCGGTCAATATGTCTAACATGCGGATAGGCTGCGTACCCGATCCCGCCCAAACCCGAAAGGAAATCGCTCATGGAGATGCCCGCCGCCTCCGCCCCGTTCTCGGAGAAGCTCGCCTACTACCGCACGCAGCACAGCAGCGACGGCGTGCGCGCAACACACATGATCGGGCTGCCGGTGATCGTCTTCGCGATGCCGCTCGTGCTCGCCCGGCCGCGTCTCGGGCTGCCGCTGTTCGCGGCTGGCTGGGGGCTCAACATCGCCGGTCACCGCGCATTCGAGCACAACAACCCCTCGCTCAAGCACGGGCCCGTCACCTACCAGCTCGCTGGCCTCGCCCACTGGGCGGAGGAGGTTGGCGACGCGCTCGCGCGGCGCAGCGGGCGCAAGGAGCAGCGCCGCGGGACCCCGAGTGCGCCGGTCCGCGAGACTGTTCGCAGCCAAGACCGCGAGCCCGGCGCGATCGGGTGACGGTGGCCGACGCGGCAACGCTTCCCGGCGACCCACAGCCGCCGAGCGGCCTGCCCGCCGAGCGCTACGGTCGCTCGGCTTCGACCCGCGCGAGGGCGGCCGAGCGCACCCGCGAGAGGCTGCTCGACGCTGGCCTGCGGCTCGCCGAACGCACCGGGCTAGCCAGCATGAGCGTCAACCTGCTCGTCGCCGAGGCCGATCTGTCGAAGGGCACCTTCTTTCATCACTTCGGCGACCGCGCCGGTTACCTCCTGGCGCTGCACCGCGGCTTCCACGACCGGCTGCTCGCCGAGATCGAAGCGGCGAGGGGCTCGCTGCCCGCCGGCCGCGAGCGGCTGCTGGCGGGATCGACGGTCTACCTCGATGCCTGCCTGTGCGCCCGCGGCGTCAAGGCGCTCCTGCTCGAAGCTCGGGCCGAGTCGCTGATCGCCACCGAGGTGATGCGCCGTAACGAGCAAACTGCGAAGCTCTGCGAGCCGGACTTCAGAGCGATCGGCTGGCAGCGCCCCGCCGAGAGCGGACGCTTGTGGGTCGCGATGGTCGCCGAGGTGGCGCTTGCTGAGCTGGCGGCCGGTCGGCGTCAGGCCCGGATCCGCCGGGCGCTGGAGCAGTTCACCGACAAGTGTTGATCGCGCGGACCGGTACGGTGGGCGCGATCCATGTGTGGCATGACAATCTAGATTCGTCGGCGCGTGGCGGCCTCGTCAGCACTTCGCCGAAGCGCCTCGGGGGCCGGTTCCCCCGGTGACCGCGTCAGCGGCTCAACCGCAGCAGCGGCGGGCGGGTTCCGGGAACAGCCCCCTGCGCTCCTAGAAACGCACCGCCGAGGTACCAATCTCATATCAAAGGGGCGGCGGCGCAATCCAGGCCCCGGGGTCTGTCAGGGGCCCGCGCCCGCGGTCAGTTCGAGGGCGAGGCCGTGCAGGATGTCGTTTTCGGACACCTCGACCGAGCGCAGGTTGAAGCGCCGTAGGATCCCGATCAGGATCACGACTCCGGCGACGATGGTTGGGGCGCGGCCGGGTTGGAGGCCAGTCAATGTGCGCCGCCGTGCCAGGTCGAGCGCGGCCAGCTCGGAGCAGGTGCGCTGGATCCGCTCGATCGAGAGCTGGTGGCCGTGGACCGCCGTGGGGTCATATGGGTCGAGGCCGAGGTCGATCGCGGCCAGCGAGGTCGGGGTCCCGGCGACCGCGATCGCCCGCTCGGCCGTGATCTGCGGGGCATCGGCGAGCGCCGTGGTGATCAGCCCTCGCACCTCGTCGGCCAGCGATTCAAGTTCGGCGGCGGTCGGCGGGTCGCTGCGGACGTGGCGCTCGCTTTGCCGCACCACGCCGCACTGCATCGAGGCGCGAAATTCGATCTGGGGGCCGTGGCCGACGATCAGCTCGGTGCTGCCGCCGCCGATGTCGCAGACCAAGGTATTGCGGCGCGCCTCGCGCCCGGTAATCGCGCCCAGGTAGGTCAGCCGCGCCTCCTCCGACCCGCTCAGCACCCGGGTCGGGAGCGCAAAACGCTCACGCAGCTCGGCTCGGAACGCGTCGCCGTTTTCGGCGTCGCGGACCGCACTGGTCGCGACCGCCTCGATCCTTGAGGCGCCGGCTGCTCGTGCCTGGTCGAGGTAGCGTCCGACCACCGCGCAGACCGCCTCGATCCCGTCTGATGAGAGCCGACCGGTCGTGTCGACCCCGCGGCCGAGTCGGGTCACCTCGGCGTCGCGGTGCAGGGTTCGGGGGCTACCGCCGTTGACGGTCGCGATCAACAGGCGGGTCGAGTTCGATCCGATGTCGATGATCGCGACGGGTTCGGCGGCCATCGTCCGATCGTAGCGGCGAACCGGGTCGCGCCGACAACCGCTCAGTTGCGCCTGTTGGCGCGAATAGACTCCCGAGGATGACCGGGAGGGATCGATTGCGGGGGCGGCTCTGCCGGGTGGCGTTGGTTGCGCTTGTCGGGGCGGTCGGTATCGCCACCCCGCCACCCCCGGCGCTCGGCAAGGGCAAATCAACACTGAAACGGACGATTCGCGGGCCCGCGCCCGAGGGCGGCTTCTCGGCGCTCGGCTATCGGCCCGGCGAGCCCTATCGGGTTCGCGACGCGCTGATCGACGGCGATTTGCACCCGCGGCGGCGCGCTCGTCGCACCAGCATCATCTATTTCGGACAGATCTCCGACCTCCAACTGGCCGATGAGGAATCGCCGGCCCGGGTCGAGTACTTCGATGGCGAGCCCGGTTCGCGCTTCTCAAACGCTGGCTTTCGTCCCAACGAGGCGATCAACCCGTTTTCGATCGATGCCGCGGTGCGCTCGATCAACTCGTTTTATCGCTCCCGACTTCGCGACCGCTTCGGGCATCGCGCCCGGATGAGAAACGTGATGCTGACCGGCGATCTCGCGGACAACATGCACCAAAACGAGGTCGGCTGGATGCGGACCCTGATCGAGGGTGGCCGAATTGATCCGAACAGCGGCACCAACGCCGGGGTCGGGGCGGGCTGCGAGTTGCCGGTGCCACGCGACAATCCGCGCAATTACACCGGGGTTCAGGACTACGACGACTACCCGACCCCGAACACCCTCTACTACGACCCCGACGAACCGATCGGGCAGTGGTCGAGCTGGCCGACCTATCCAGGTCTGCTTGACCGCGCCCAGCGTCCGTTTCGAGCCGCCGGGCTACGCGCCCCTTCCTACGTCGTGCTCGGTAACCACGATGTCCTCTTTCAGGGAACGATTGCCGCTCAGCCCGGCTTCGAGAAGGTCGGGCTGGGCTGCTTCAAATACAGCGCTGCGGTCCCCGGGATGTCGCAGGACACGCTCGGTGCCTACCTCGATCCGACAACCTTGGCGGCGCTTGCCCCGACCAATCCCGGCGCAATCATGTTGGTCCCCGACGATCCGGCGCGGCGCTTTGTCGATCGTGCTCAGTACAAGTCGATCCTCGCCAGCGGCGATCAGGCCGACGATCACGGCTTCGCCTACGTTAACGCGGGCGAGGAGGCGGCGTCGAACGCTCACGCCGCCTACTACTCGTTCAAGCCGCGGCCCGGGGTGCGCTTCATCGTCTTGGACACCAACGCCGAGGCCGGCGTCGTTTACAGCGGCACCAGCGACGGCTCGCAGGGCAACCTCGATGATCCACAATGGCGCTGGCTCGAAAAGGAGCTCCGCAAGGCGACTCGACGCAACGAGATCGCGATCGCGTTCGCCCACCACCCGCTGCGGACGATGACCAACGCGCTCGCCGACGAGGACTCGACCTGCGATAGCGACGACGGCCACGGTCATCCGACGACCCCGAGCTGTGACTCCGATCCGCGCACCTCGACCCCGCTGCACAACGGCGAGGATCTGGCCGACCTGTTCAGTTCCTACCCGCACCTGGTCGCGTTTGTCGCGGGCCACGCCCATCGCAACAAGGTCACCCTGTATGAGGGTCGCGCCCCTGGCGAGCGTGGCTTTTGGCAGATCGAGACCCCTGCCATCGCCGACTGGCCGGTCCAGACCAGGCTAATCCAACTGTTCAACAATCACGATCGGACGCTGTCGATCTTCGGCACCCTGATCGATACCGCCGCTCCGGCCGCGATCGCGCCGAACGGGACTCGCGGCGATGCACTCGGCCGCCGCGCCCTGGCCGCGATCCATCGCTCGATGGCGTTTAACGACCCCCAAAACGGCAGCGGCGATCCCGACGCCGCCCGCGGACTACGGCGCGATCGAAACGTCGAGCTTCTGATCGACGATCCGCGCCGCTGAGCGGACCGCGATCATGGATGCGGCTTCCCAGTCTGCAAACGCGGAACTTCCGATGCAAGGCTCGGAGCCCGACCGGTCCTTTGAGGCCTTGTGGCGAGATTCATGGCAAGGTGTCTGGCAGTTCGTGTTTCGTCGCTGCGGCGACCCTCAGATCGCGTCCGATGTAACCGCCGAAACCTTCCTCGTAGCTTGGCGCCGCCGCCGCGAGGTTCCCACGCCGTCGCGCGCCTGGCTATACGGAGTAGCCCGCAAGGTGCTGGCTAATCAGGTCCGCGCGAACCACCGCCAGGTCGCGCTGGTGGCGAAGCTCTCCGATCAAGAGCGTCCTCTGTCCAGCTCGGGCGCTGCGTCGGAGCTGGGTGAAGTGGTTGTTCGCGCCTTCAATGCCCTCGATCCCGCTGATCGCCAGGTGCTCGCCCTCGTGATCTGGGATGAGTTGAGCCCTCCCGAGGCTGCGCAGGCGCTCGGGATTCGGGATGTGACCTTCAGGGTGCGGTTTCATCGCGCCAAAGCGCGGCTGCGTAACAAGATCGATACGACCGGACATATCTAGTGCATGGGTGGTTCTGACGCACCCAAACTAAGGTCTTCCAGCCCCTCGGAAGGACAATCCATTGCCCAGACCATCTGACCTCGAGCACTTTGAACCGATTCTGAAGCAGGCTGATCCCGCGGCGCTTGCGACTCTTCCGGACGAAGGGGTCGAACTTCAACGTGTCGTTCAATTGAGGTTCGAACTGGACTCCGCTCGGACGGGTCTACCCGACGCGCGGCCTCGTCGCTCCCCGGTGCGCCTTGCCGGGGCACTCGCGTTAGCCGTCGCCGCGATCTTTGCGTTGATCGCGTTCGGCCCGGGGGGGTCGGACCTGCCGAGCCAGTCTCCGGCAGCCCAAGCACTTGACGCCGCTGCCGGTATTGCGACGGCGCAGGCCGCCGCGCCCGATAACCCATCCGTGGTGAGCTACCGCCGTGTCAAGAGCACCAATCTGGTGACAACTGTGATGGAGGGCTACTCTTACTCGTACGCGCTCCCGCAGATCGACGAGGTATGGGCTCGGAGCGATGGTTCAGGACGCATCCTCCGCACTTCACTCGGATTTGAGTGGCCGACAGCTCGCGATAAGGCGCTTTGGGAATCGAGCGGATCCCCGTCCTTTCCCAGCATGCGCGATTCGGGGGATGTCGCGCTCGACCTAAAATTTGACGCGGGAGAATTGAATGCCGGTGACGGATACCTTCCGCCAACCAGGGACCTGCCGACAGACGAGGACGCTCTGCGACAGATCCTGCTGGACGCCGCCGCCGAGGACGGGGAGCTATCGGCTCCCAGGATGTTCGAGATGGCGAGTTCGGTGATGTTCGAGGCCGGGGCGACGCCGGAGCTTCGGGCCTTGCTCTACCGGATCCTTGCCGACACTGGGGGCATCGAACTTGACGGACCCGCAGTTGATCCAAACGGCCGGACCGGAACGCAGGTCTCGATCACCGACTCGAATGGGCTTTGGCATGGGCTGATCTTCGATTCAGAAACGAGCCAGCCGCTTGCAAGAAGCACGAGGGTGGCGGGTCCGACCGATGGCTTGCGCGACATCGATTCCGAGATCCTTGAGCAGGAGGGCGAGGTGCCCGATTTGCGCTCAAGGCCGAGCGGGGGCTGAACGCGGCGCCTTCGCAGTGAGCGATCTGGCGATCGGCGGCGCGATGGCGGTCTGATCGCTCGTCTGAACACACCAGGACCGGCCACCGCGCCATCGCGGAGGGATCGCGCCGGTTCGACGGATGCTGCTCTCAGGTCAGCCAGCCCGGTGGGCCAGCTTCGGCAGGACCGAGTCCGGCACCGCCAGCGCGTCGGTCAGCTCCTCGACCCGCGGCCGAAGATCGCGGCAGAGTCGATTGACCGATCGGATCACCGCCTTCGAGCGGGTCGATGAGATCCGACCGTGCTCTTGGAACCAGGCCCGATCGGCCTCGAGTCGGCTCATGAAGTAGAGGTCGCATAGGAGATTGAGCGGGTCGCGAACCGAGTCGTCGGGGCCGCCGCTGACCCCGCGCGCGAACGCCTCGAGGATGAATTGCTCAACGTGGGCGCGAGCCGCACCGAGGACGTGGTCCTGGCAGGCGATGAATACCTCGAACGGGTCGTGCCCGGCGTCGACTCCGCCCTTGATTCGACGAGCCACGCTGGACAGCATGTGCTCGGCCCGCCAGGCAAACAAAGCCAGCTGGTATTGGCGGGTTTCGAGGCGCGTTTCCTCCTCGGAGCGCGGTGTGATGTCGTCCCAGATGCGGCCAAATAGCTCCCGGGCCGCGGTCCGCTCGATCAGTCGCTCGATTGCTTGGCTGGCGACAAAGGCGGCGATCCCGACCGGGTTGAGTTCGCCGAACTCCTCGCGGTAGCCGGTCAATAGGCTCTTGCCGACCAGTTGCAGAAGGACCGTGTTGTCGCCCTCGAAGGTGGTGAAAACGTCGGTGTCGGCCTTTAGGGCGGCAATCCGGCTCTCGGCCAGGTAGCCGACCCCGCCGCAAGCCTCGCGACAGGTCTGGATCGTCTCGGTGGCGTGCCAGGTCGCGAACGCCTTCAGCCCGGCGGCGCGGCTTTCGAGTTCGCGACGGGCCTGCTCGGGGTACTCGCCGTCGGCGGCGCGGAACGCCTGATCGAATTGGGCGACCAACTCGCCTTGGGCGAAGTGCAGGGCGTAAGTGGTCGCCAGCAGCGGGATCAGGCGTCGTTGCTGGGCCAGGTAGTCGAGCAGGACGACCTCGCCGCCGTCCCCGGGCCGATTGAACTGGGTCCGATTGGCGGCGTGTCGGAGCGCGATCGTCAGTCCGACCTTGGCGGCGCTGATCCCGGCACCGCTGACTGAGACACGACCTTGGATCAGGGTTCCGACCATCGTGAAAAAGCGTCGGGTCGGATTCTCGATCGGACTCCGGTAGGTGCCGTCGGAGCCGACCGAGCCGTAGCGATCGAGCAGGGCGGTTCGCGGAACCCGAACGTTGTCGAAGTAAAGGCGGCCGTTGTCGACCCCGTTGAGGCCGAGCTTGTGGCCGCAGTCGGTGATCCGGACGCCGGGCAGCGGTTTGCCCTTGGCGGAGCGGATCGGGACCAATAGCGCATGGACGCCGTGGTCCTCGCCGGCGACGATCAGCTTTGCGAAGACGGCTGCCATCCGGCCGTGGGCGGCGGCGTTGCCGATGTAGTCCTTGCGGGCCGACTCATCGGGGGTCGTGATCACAAATTCTTCGCGGGCGCCGTCGTAGGTGGCGGTCGTCTGCAGCGACTGCACATCGGAGCCGTGTCCCGATTCGGTCATCGCGAAACAGCCGGGCAGCGCCAAGGTGCCGATGTCGGCGAGGTAGGTCTCGTGGTGGTGTCGGGTGCCGAGGTGTTGGACGGCGCCGCCGAACAGGCCGAACTGGACGCCGATCTTGACCAGTAGCGAGAGGTCGCCGAGCGCCAGCGTCTCGAAAGAAGCAACCGCCGCCCCCGGTTCGCCCTGGCCGCCATATTCCATCGGGTAACCGCGGCGGGTTTCGCCCTCCTCTGCCAGCTCCTTCGCCCACTTCAGGACCAGCTCGCGGTAGGCGGTGCGGTTGAGTTCGTCGGCCAACTCGAATCCGGGCCGGGCGAAGATCGTCCGCGCCTGGGCGCGGATCTCGCCGTAGGGGGCATCGAGGTAATCGCGCAGCAGCGCCGGGTCAAATTCGCCGAGCCCCTGGCCCCTGTTGTCGTCGCCGTTCATCCGTTCGCCGATCATATCCCGACCACCGGCGCTTCCCGCTGCTAACCTTCTTGTTTCCGCCGCGGGGTGGAGCAGTCAGGTAGCTCGCCGGGCTCATAACCCGGAGGTCGCAGGTTCGAATCCTGCCCCCGCTATAGCCCGAGTTCCGCAGCTAATCGCTGTCCCGAGCCAACTTCCGACTCGGAACCCTAGTGTTCATGCGGGATTCGGGCCTGTGGAAGGCCGCGAAACCGATTTCGGCCTAGGTAAACGCTTTTGGCTGTACCGACCGTTCCGTCCGGCGGTTGGCCTACCGTGGCTAGGTAGCGATGTATCTGCGCCGCACGACACGCAAACGCAAGGACGGCAGCGAGGTCGCCTACCTGCACCTCGCCCACAACGAGTGGGATGCCGCCGCCGGCCACTCGGTCGCCCGGGTCCTACATAACTTCGGGCGTGAGGACCAACTCGACCACGACGCGATCGTGCGGCTGGTCGGCTCGCTGCAACGGGTTCTGGAGCCCGGCGAGGCGCTGCAGGCAACCGCTCCGGATCTTGCGTTCATCGAGTCGCGCCCGATCGGCGGCGCCTGGGCACTGGATGGACTGTGGCGGGCACTCGGGATCGATCGCCTTTTGGGGCGGCTGCTGGAGGGCCGGCGACTGGACCCGCGGGCCGAGCGCGTCATCTTCGCGATGGTCGCAAACCGCGCACTGGAGCCGCTTT
>JAHEXU010000052.1 GCA_023251975.1 bacterium
CTATTCGCGCCACGTCCTGGTTCCCGAGATCGGCCTCGAGGGCCAGCTCAAGCTGCTCGACGCCAAGGTGCTGCTGCTCGGGACCGGCGGCCTCGGCTCGCCGACCGCGCTCTACCTGGCCGCCGCTGGAGTCGGCACCCTCGGCTTGGTCGACGATGACATCGTCGACATGTCGAACCTGCAGCGCCAGGTGATCCATTCGAACGAGCGAATCGGGATGGCGAAGACCGAGTCGGCGCGCAAGGCGATCGAGGCGCTCAACCCGGATGTCAGGGTTGTCGAGCATCGGGTCCGGTTCGGCGCCGACAACGCACTCGAACTGCTCTCGGCCTACGACATAGTGGTCGACGGGGTTGACAACTTCCCGACCCGCTACCTGCTGAACGACGCCTCGGTCCGGCTCGGTGTGCCGGTGGTTTCGGCTTCGATCCTCGCCTTCGACGGCCAGATCTCGACCTTTATCCCGCACCAGGGCCCCTGCTATCGCTGCCTCTACCCGACCCCGCCGCCACCCGAGCTGGCGCCGAGCTGCGGCGCCGCCGGGGTGCTCGGAATCCTCCCCGGAGTGATGGGCCTGCTGCAGGCCAACGAGGTCTTCAAGCTGATAACCGGCGCCGGAACCCCGCTGGCGGGCAAGCTGTTGTTGTTCGAGGCGCTCGGCACCAGCTTTACCGAGCTCAAGGTACGGCGCGACCCGGCCTGTGAGATCTGCGGCCCCGACGCGCCGCTCGTGGCTGACCGGGACCTCGGGAAGTTCCCCGACTACGAGGCGTTCTGCGCCGGTTGAGCTGTAGGCTGCGCGCCATGCCGAGCGTCAAAATCCCCCCGGTCCTGCGTCCCCATACCGGTGGCGAGGCGGTTGTCAGCGCCGACGGCGAAACGGTCGGCGAGGTCCTCGACGCCCTGATCGCCGCCCATCCTGGCACCGGCTCGCAGCTACTCGACGATGCGGGTGCTCTCAATCGCTACGTCAACGTCTACCTCAACGATGAGGATGTTCGCGTCCTCGCCGGCCTCGAAACCGCCGCCAAGGCGGATGACACGGTTGTCATCCTGCCTGCGATGGCGGGCGGCGCCTGAGCTTCGATCCACCGATCCGGACCGGTGGACCGGTGCGGCCCGCGCTCCCTCAGTGGCCGCCGGTGAAGCTGAGGAAGGCGTTCCAGGCGGGTTTCGGGGTGCGGTTGGCGTTGAGCAGCCCGGCGCGATCGCAAAACGGGCAGGGGCTGGAGCGCTGATCCTCGTCGGGGTCGCGGTACTGGTACCAGACCACGTTGCGGATCTTCCAGGCCCGGCGCTTTTTCAACAGCAGGTTGAAGCTCTGCTTCAGCGCCTTCGCCTGGCCAGCCGGTGACTTTGCCAGCAGCGAGTCGGCGGTCGGGTCGGAGCCCCAGCCGATCTCGTCGACCATGATCGGCAGGTTGCGGCCGCCGGCGCCGTTGATCGCCTTGCGGATTCGCAGCGTCTGCTCGCCGACTCCCTTTGCGTCCTTGGCGTAGGGGTGCATCCCGACGACATCGACCCGGCGCCGGGTCGCCTTCTTTGAGAGCAGGCGATCGAGGAACTTCGGCCCCAGGATCGAACCCTCGGCGCCCGGCGCGGTGAAGACGCCAGCGACCATCGACTGGCCATCGGGGTCGACCGCGCGGACGGCCTTGGCGGTCGCGTTGAAGAGTTTCGCGTACTCGCCAGTCGACGGCCGTGGTTTCCAAAAGGCGGGGATGTTGGGCTCGATCCAAACCTCCCAGAGGCGGGCCGGTTTGGGACGGACCCCCGGGTCGGTGATCGCAAAGCGCTCCCAGAACTTGCCGTTCGGGCCGTAGCGGCCGACCGCCTCGCGAGTGAAGGCGCTCCAGGCGCCGAGTTGCTCGCTGTTGTCGATCGGCGGCGCCGCCTCGCCGCCGACCCAGGCTGGCGAGCCGATCAGGTACGGCAACGGCTCGATCCCGTTGCGAGCCAGCTCGGCAAATTGGGCGTCGATGCTCGCCCAGCCGTAGCGGCCGTTTTTGGTTGGCTGAATCGCCGCCCATTGCAACTGGACGCGGAAGGTGCTGACCCCGGCGGTCTTGATCTTGCTGAAGTCCGACGCCACCATCGGGGCGCCGGCGACCAACCCCCAAAAGCCCTTCGGACCCTTGGCTTGGGCCCGCTCGCCGCCGCCGCAGCCGATCAACAGGGTCGTCAGGGCGACCAACGCGATCATGGTTGTGCGCGAAGTTCTCATCTGGCCGTTTCCCCGCGACTGCTCGCACGGTCGGAAAGCAGGTTGTGAAGCCGCCGCGGTCGGGCCGTCGCCACTAGCCCGACCAGCCCGAGCGCCGTGATTACCGCGGCCGCCAGGGCGGTCCCGGGCAGCGCGACAATCGGACCGACGCCGCCCCCCGCCGAGATCGCAAGGTAGCCGTCGACATCGTCGCTCGAAACATCTCCGGCGGGACCGATCTGTTCGATGTCGAATTCGTAAACGTTGCCCGCCGGTTCGTCGGCCGTTGCCGACTCGACCGGCGCGACGGCGCCAATCAGCGCCAGCGCAAGCGCGCTCGCCAAGAAGACGATGATGCCCTGCCTCATCCTCGGCAGGTTAGCCGGTGGCTGATGCATACTCTGCGAGAGTTTGTCCGCACAGCGACTACAACACCTCACGGTCGCATTTGTCGCGGCCGGATTGCTCGGGCTGGCGCTGGCCAAGGGAGGATTCTTCCCGACGGCGCTCGGGATCTTTGCGCTTTTGGTCTGGCTTGCCGTCTTGGTGGTGCTGCTGTTGGGTCCGCGCCAGCTCGCCGCTGACTCGCTGCTGGTGGTCGCCGCGGCGCTCGGCCTGGCGGCGCTGAGCGGCCTCTCGCTCGCTTGGTCGCCCGACCCCGGCGCCGGGTTCGAGAGCTTCGTCCGCTTTGGCGCCTATGGCGGCCTGCTGGCGCTGGTCGCAATTACCCCGACGGTGCGAGCGCGCCAATGGCTGGCTGCGATCGCGCTCGCGATCGGCGCTCTCGCGATAGTTTCACTGGCGACCCGAATCGCGGTCCGATTGCCCGGCGACGAGTCGTTGGCCGCCCAGGTCCCTTCGGCGGCCGGTCGGCTCAGCTTCCCGATCGGCTACTGGAACGGGCTCGCCGCCTGCATGGCGCTTGGGGTCGTCTTGTCGGCCTGGTTTGCCGCCCACGGCGCGAGCGCCCGGGTTCGCGGCATCGCCGCGGGCTCGCTGCCGGTCCTGCTCAGCGTCGCCGTCCTCGCCGAGTCGCGCGGCGCCGTTGCCGCCGCCGTTGTCGGGTCGGTGGCGCTTGTCGCGGTCAGCCGTCGCCGCGGCCGCCTTCTGGTGGCGCTCGGGCTCGGTACCGCGGCCACCTTAGTTGTGGCGTTGGCGCTGAGCGGTTTTGACGACCTGAGGGCTGGCAGCGTCGGCCCGCATGCGCAGCGCGACGGGATCGCCCTGCTCGGAGTCCTGGTGATCGCGGCCACCCTGAGCGGGCGCCTCTACGCCTTGTTGGAACCGCGGGCTGGCCGGTTTGACCACCTGCGACCGGGCCGCCGCGGCCTGGCCGGGACCGCCGTCGCGGCGCTGGTCGCGATCGCGATCGCGGGCGGCCCCGGCGGGCTCTTGGCAAGCTTTCAGGATCCGCTGGTCTCGGTCCAACCCGGGATCAGCTCTGAACTGGCGGGCGGCACCGGTCGCTACCAGTACTGGCAGGCCGGGCTCGAGGCGTTTCGCTCCGAGCCGCTCTTAGGGATTGGCGCCGGCGGCTACGAATCGTGGTGGAACCAGCATGGGTCGCTGGAGCGCGGGGTCCGCTTCGCCCACTCGCTCGGGGTCGGGGTCGCGGCCGAGTTCGGCCTGATCGGCCTATTGCTGTTGGCGGCGATGATCGGCCCGGCGCTCTTGGGCTCGTTTTCGCGCGCCCGCCGCGGCGGTGCCGGTCGCGCCCCGGAGGCCGCGTTCGCGCTGATCTGCACCGGCCTGGCCTCGTCGGCTCTGGAGTGGACCTGGGAGATCCCCGCCGCCACGGCGCCATTTTTGATCGCGATCGCGATCTCGGTCGGGCCCGACCGCGCCGGTCACTGCGCATCGGGGGTTTGCGACCGGCTCGCCCGGCTGCTCGGGCGGGCCACCCCTCGCAACGATGTCGCGATCGCTCAAGCCGGGATCACCAGGCCGCTGCTGACGGTGTTCGCGGTCATCTCGATTTGGGCCGGGGTGATCGCGACGGCCGGTTCGCTGCGCCTCTCCCAAAGCGACGCACTGCTGGCCGACGGCCGCCTCGAGGCGGCAGCACGCGAGGCCCGGGCCGCCGCGGGCTTGGCGCCGTGGGACTCGAAGCCGCGCGAGCTGTTGGGCCGGATCGAGGCGGGAGCTGGTGACTTTGATGCCGCGATCGCCGAACTCGACCTCGCGGTCGAGCGGGCGCCCGAGGATTGGGAGCTGTGGCTGACGATCGCCCAGGTCCGCGAGCGCCAGGGCGAGAAGGCCGCTCAATTGAGCGCTTTGGCCCGAGCAAGTCAACTCAACACTGCGTATCCGGTACTGTCTCGGTTTAGGGACAATTGATCGGTGGCAGGAGGACCGTTCGCATACGCTTGGTAGCCGTATCAGGAAGATTTGGCCACGAGTTCGTCAGACAGAGGAGAAGCATCGCTCCCCGATCCGCTGATTGCTGCGGGGCTGTTCAGCGGCGCTCGCGAGCGACCGTTTGAGTTGCTCGGCAGCGCCCGCTGGGGTCGCGACGCGATGCGTCGTCGGCTGCTCGCGCTTGCCGACCTGGTCGCCGCGACGGTTGGCGCCGCGGTGTTGTTGGGAGCGGAGAACGGCTTGGTGGCGGTCTTCGCCTACGCGCCGATTTGGCTTTTGATCGCCAAGTTCATCGGCCTCTACGACCGCGACCACCGCGCCCTGCGCCACACCACGGTCGACGAGCTGCCGACGATTTTCGCCTGCGCCGCCTGGTCGAGCACCGTGATCGCGCTGCTCGGCGGGATCGGCGATGGTGAGGTCCCGGGGCTGGTCTCGGTGGCGCTGTCGGCTGGGGTCGGGTCGGTTTTGGCGGGCGGCGGACGCGCCCTCACGCGGGCGATCTGGTGGCGCATGAGCGATCCCGAGACGACGCTCGTGATCGGCGAGGGCGAGCCGGCGGCGGCGATCCGTCGCAAGGTCGAGCTGCTGTCGGGGATGCATCTGCGACTCGGCGCCGAGCTCGCCCCGCAGGAGCTTGGCGAGGGTGAGGGAAGGCTTGCCGCGATCACTCGCCTGACCGAGGGAATCGACCGGATCGTCTTGGCGGCGCCGGTTGCCGATCCCGCCTTGATCGCCGATTTGCTCAGCGCCTGTCGCGCCGCCCAGGTCAAGCTGAGCGTCGTCTCGCCGCTGCGCGGCACCGCGATGCCGTCGCACAAGCTGACCCAGGTCGCCGACCTGCCGATCCTCGAATACAACGTTTGGGATGTCTCGCGCTCCTCGACGCTGATCAAGCGCGGTTTCGACATCTTGATCGGCTTGCCGGTCCTGATTCTCACCCTGCCGCTGCTGGGAGTGATCGCGGTCGCGATTTTGCTCACTCAGGGGAGACCGATCCTGTTCAGCCAAATCCGGGCGGGTCGTGGCGGCGAGCCGTTTTGCCTATACAAGTTCCGAACGATGGAGGTCGGAGCCGAGGCGAAGCTCGACGATCTGCTCGATCGCGATCAGGCCGAGGCGCTTTCCTTCAAGCTCAGCAACGACCCCCGGGTGACCCCGCTCGGCCGCCGACTGCGCCGCTTCAGCCTCGACGAGTTGCCGCAGCTTTTCAACGTGATTCGGGGCGAGATGAGCATTGTCGGGCCGCGGCCCGAGCAGATCGAGCTGGTCCGTCGTTACGGCGCCGAGCACCGCTTCCGGCTCCTTTTGAAGCCGGGGATGACCGGGCCGATGCAGGTCTACGGTCGCGGCGACCTCAGCTTTGAGGAGCGATTGGCGGTCGAGCTCGACTACGTCGAGAATCTCTCGCTGGCCCGCGATCTGCGAATCCTCCTGCTCACCCTGCCGGTTGCGATTCGCGGCGACGGCGCCTACTGACCGCGTGGGTGCCGAGCCGCTCAGCGCCACCGTGATCGTGCCCTGCGCGAGTAACCTCGCCGGCTTGAGCGCCCTCCTGTCGACCCTGGCCGAGCAGTCGGCGCCGCACCAACTGATCGTGGTCGACAACGGCAGCCCCGGCAGCGCTGCCTCGGCGCTGGCGCGTCGGGCCGGTGCAGAGGCGATCCGGTTTGAGCAAAATCGTGGCTACACCGTCGCGATCAACGCCGCCGCACGGGCCGCCGAGGGCGAGGCGATCGTCTTGGTCAACGACGACGAATTGCTCGAGGCCGATTTTGTCGCCGCGATCGTCGCCGCGCTCGATCCGACCGCCGGGATCGTGATGGCGGCCGGAGTGATGCGGGAGGCTGGCGATCCGACCCTGATCGACTCGGCCGGGATGGAGCTTGACGCCACCTTGCTGGTCTTCGACTACCTGAACGGGCAGCCGCTCGGTGCGGCGGCGAGCGCGCCGTCGCCGCTCGGCCCGTCCGGCGCCGCGGCCGCCTTCGAGCGCTCCGCCTACCTCGATGTCGGCGGCTTTGACGAAGCGATCTTTGCCTACTGGGAGGACGCCGACCTGGTCCTGCGGATGCGCGGCGGCGGCGCCCGCTGCGCCCTTGCCGCGGGGGCGATCGGAACTCACCATCACTCGGCAACCCTTGGCTCGGGCTCGGCCGAAAAGGACTACCTGACCGGCTGGGGGCGCAGCTACATGCTGCGGAAATGGGGGGTAGCGCGGGGGCGGCGGCTGCCAGCGGTGGTGGCGCGCGAGCTCGCGATTACGGCGGGCCAGCTCGTGGTCGATCGCAACCTGGGCGGCGTTCGCGGCCGGATCGACGGCTTTCGCGCCCCGGTGGCAAGACGCCGCTACCCCGAGTCCGAGCTCGACGGTGCCCGCGCCTCCGGGTTCGCCGAGACCCTGGCGCGACGGCTCCGCCGCCGCGCCCGCCTCCGTAGCGCCGCCCGATGAGCCCGAGCGGGCTGACGATCTGTCTCGCCACCTGCGAGCCCGAGGCACCGTGGCTGGTTCACCAGCTCGAGACGATCCGCGCCCAGACCCATCGCGACTGGCACTGCCTGATCAGCGACGACGCCTCCGGCCCGACGGCGTCGGCGGGGCTGCTCGCCGCGATCGATGGCGACCCCCGCTTCGAGCTCACCCGGCAACCGCTTCGGCTCGGCTTCTATCGGAACTTCGAGGCGCTGCTCGAGCTGGCCCGGGATCGGTCGGCGCCGCTGGTCGCCCTGGCCGATCAGGACGACGCCTGGTACCCCGACAAGCTGGCCCGGCTCGCCGCCGGCCTTGCCGCCGCCCCGGACTCGCAGCTTGCGTACTCGGATTTTCGCCAGGTTGACGAGGCCGGCGGGATCATCGCCTCGACCTTTTGGCAGCAGCGCCGCGACCACCCGGCGGACATTGTCTCGCTGCTTGTCGCCAACAGCGTCACCGGCGCAGCCACCCTGCTGCGACGGGAGCTACTCGATTCGGCGCTGCCGTTCCCCGGGCTGCCCGGGACCGCCTACCACGACCACTGGCTGGCGCTCTGCGCCCGGGCGCTCGGCCCTCTGACTCGGATCGAGGCCGCGACCTACGATCGCCTGATCCACCCCGAATCGGTGACCGCGCGCGATCGGGTTGCCCGCGAGACTCGCCCCGACGGCCGCCAGGCCTTTGAGGTTCACTACGCCCGCGCCGCCGCCCTGGCAACCGAACTGCTGGCTCGCTACCCCGATCGGCTCGACCCCGGCTCGCGCCGCAGGCTCGGCCGGATCCTCGTCGCTCCCCGCTCGAATCGCTCGCTCGCCTGGCTTGCCGCCCGCTCGCTTCGGCCCCTGATCGGCCACAACGAGACCAAGGGGATCGAGCGCCGCCTGGTCCGCGCCATCCTCTGGCATCGCCGCTTCGGGCTGGCGCCAAAATAGCCGCGGCCTGACGCGGCTGAGCCCCTGCTCGTCAAACCGGGTAATCGAGCGCGGCCAGCTTGTCGCCGATCAGGGCTTCGACGGCGGCGGCTTCGCTGCTAGAGAGGTTGTCGCGCCACAGGCCCGGCGAGGCGGCGCGGACCCCTTTGTTTCGCCGCAGTCGGTTTCGCAGCGAGCCGAAGCGTTGGGCGCGGGCGATCTTGGTCAGCTCGCCGACGCTGCGGTTGAGGCCGAGCCAGGAGTCGATTCGACCGAGCTCGGCGGCGGTGTCGGCGAGCAGGTTCTCGTAGCGGACGGTCAGCGATTGCGTCGGCGGCAGGGCAGCGACGGCTCGCTCGGTCGCCTCGGTTCGCAGTAGCCATAGCCAGGCGGAGTGCCGCACGTAGGCGAGCCGTTCGGCCTCGCTGGCGACCGCCGCGGACTCGCTGCGACGGGCCCGCCAGCCGCCGGGTCCGTCGGCCGCCAGCATCGAATCGACCACGTCGCGACCGTCGCGCAGCAAGAAAATTAGCCGCGAGCCGGGCAGTAGCTCGAACAGCATGTCGGTGGCGTGGGAGCCGTTTGGCTCCTTCACGACGATCAGTGGCTCGGCGCCGAGGCGGTGACGATCGGCGGCCAGGTCGGCCTGGGCGGCAAATCGCTGCAGCGCCAGTCGGCGTAGCGGCTCGTGCCAGCTCGACTGCCAGGCCGCACTCAACAGGTAGTTCGGGTCGGCTGAGCGGAGGTCGTTTAGCTTGCCGGGGCGTGAGCCGATCGTGATCTCGTTAAGCGGTGCCATGTGAAGTGGGAAATAGGACTCGTTGATCGGCACGACCGGCGGGCCGCTGCGGCGAAACCCGGCCGCCGAGCCGATCCCGGTGGCGGTCTTGTCGGGCTGCCAGGGGTGGATGATCATTCGCAAAAGCCAGGTGCTACCCGACCGTGGCGAGCCCATGATCCAGACAAGTCGTTCCTCGGTGGTCAAAGCGGGGCGACTCTAGATGACCGATTCCGATTTGCGCGGCTAAGGCCTCCCGAAAGAATAAGTGCGTCATTTAGGCGATCGAGGAGCGAGCGGGGCGGTGCAGCATCCGCGACGCTGATCGGCCGCGTAAAGGCGCAGTTATTCTTTCGGGAGCCCTAAGTGCTCCCCGCGACAATTTCCGTCGCCATCGGACGGCCCCGAACGCGCCTGAGTGCACCCACGGTGCTTGCCGATGCGCTGCATCGACTGCGCTCGCGCGCTTGTCATCCACGCTCCTGGCTGGCCCGATCATCGCCGGAACTTCCGGCGGGGAGCACTAACTAAGGCCTCGATCCACCGATCCGGACGGCGAATCCCCGCGCCAGCCCGGTGCTGGGAGCCAATTTGCGCCCACCCCCGGGGCACCACCCCGCGGGTGGTCGCAATTCGATCCCCGGCTTGGCCTGGCACTCGGATTCACTCGGCCGGATCGGTGGAGCGAGGCTACGGATGGCGCGCCCAGCATCGGCGCCGGATCACCGTGCCCCCAACCCGGGCGCCGAGGGCACGGCGGCTGAGCGTTGGGGCGCTGCGAAGCAGCGAGATCGCCAGCTTGGCGCTGATCGCGGCTTCGACCGCGAGGTTGGTCAGGGGGCCGCGACGAGCCGCGTAGTGGTCGCGGTAGAACCGCCGCATCCCGGCGTGAAAGGCGCGGTTGAGGCGGACCCCACGCGGTCGACCGGCGGTCCCGCCCTTGTGGTGGCCGACCCGAACCGACGGCTCGTACCAACTGATCCAACCCGAGATTGCAAATCGCCATGACAGGTCGAGGTCCTCCATATACATCCAGTAGCGCTCGTCGAAGTGGCCGACCTGGTCGAGCGCGGCGCGCCGGATCAGCATGAAGGCGCCGTTGATCGCATCGATCGGGCCGGGCAGGTCGGCGGCTGCGCGGTAGGCCGCCAGCGGACCGCCGCCTCCCGGCTCGCTGCGCCGCCCGATTCCGCTGAAGTGCCCGAGCGCCGAGGTTGGGGTCGGGAAGGCGCGGGCGGCGGCATGGTCGAACTCGCCGTCGGGCTGCTCGAGCCGAGGCCCGACCATCCCAACCTCGTGGCGTCGCTCGATCAGCGCAAGTAGCGCCTCGAGCGCCCCAGGTTCGATCTCGCAGTCCGGGTTCAACAGCAGCACGAAGTCGCCGTCGAGCGCAGCCAGCGCCAGATTGTTGGCACGACCGAAGCCGAGGTTCGAACCGGCCCGGATCAGCTCGACCCGGCCGCCGAATTCGCGATCGACCAGCTCGGCGGTTCCGTCGCCGGATTCGTTGTCGACCACGATCGCTCGGACGCCTCGGCTCGGAGCGTGGTCGAGCAGCGATTGCAGACAGGCTCGCAGCAACTCTCGGCAGCGGTAGGAGACGACGACGACATCGAGCGGCGGCGGCGTGGGCACGGGCGGCAGTTTGGCGGAGCCTGGCGCGGATCGGCGGATTCGGGCTCAGCGCGGCTGCAGGGCCGAGGCCAGCGCGAACTGCTCGGCGGCGGGCTTGGCGAGCCCGTTGGTTCGGATCAGGCCGCTCCCGGCGCACCAGCCGCAGGCTTCCTGACCCGGCGCGTCCTGCCACGAGTACCAGAGGATCTCGCTGACCGGGATGGTGCTGCGGAGGCCGCGCAGGAAGGCAAAGCTGTTGCGGAGTCGTCGCGCCTGGCCGAGCGGGTTCGTCCCCAGGTAGTGATCCGCGGGGGCGGCGGTCGACCAGCCGATCTCGGTCACCCAGACCGGCGTCGCCGGGTCTTCGTTGCGGGCCATCCGCGCGTAAAGCGCGACGGTCGCGCGTAGCGAGCCGACCGAGTTGCGGGCGTAAGCGTGGATTGCGGCGACATCGAAGTCGCTGGCCGAGCCCGCTCGGTAAAGGCGCCCGATGAATCGCGACGGCGACATCCTCTTGGTCGCGGCGTTGCTGAGGCCGGCTAGGACGACGATCGCGTCGGGGTCGTTGGCGCGGATCGTGGCGGCGCTGTCGGCCAGCAGGTTGGCGTAAGCGGCGGAGTTCGGCTGGTCGTCCCAAAAATAGCGCAGGTTCGGCTCGTTCCAGACCTGCCAGGCGGCCACCGGGAGCTTCGGGAGCAGCGGATTGAGCAGCCAAAACTGGCCGTCGTTGCCGTAGCGGTGGACCGCAGCGGCGACAAATTTGCTCCAGTCGCGGAGCTCGCTGGGGCTGAGCGGCGGGTCGGGAAGACGCTGGGCGGCGCGGAACAGGATCGGCTGGAGGCGAATTCCGTTCTGGGCGGCGCCCTTCGCCAGCCGGTCGATTTGGCTCCAGTTATAGAGGCCATTGTCGCGGCGGTCGATCGTTCGCATCGAGAGCGCGAACCGGTAGGTGCCGATCCCGTATTGGCGCATCCGCTTGAAGTCCGCCGCGACGGCTGAGGGCGGCCCCGAAACGCCGACCTGGAACGACATCTGTCTGGCCCGCACGGCGCCGGTCGGGACCGTGCTTCGAGCCGCCGAGAAATCGGCGTGGTCGACAGCAATCAGGGCGACGAGCAGGGAAAAAATGCCCAGGAGGAGCAGGGGGCGGGGGCGGGGCAACGGAGCTGTCAAGGGTAGTCGGCGTCGGGAAAGGATGCGCCGGTTCGCTGGGATGAAACCGGTCGGTCCTTATACTTTCGGAACGATGGGCGAACTTCTTAACCGACCGTGTGGCGGGCGCTTTGGCAATTTGATCGAGACAATCGGCAACACGCCCCTGGTCGAGCTGCCGCGACTGTCGCCGAATCCCACCGTC
This sequence comes from bacterium, assembly GCA_023251975.1. Classification (GTDB taxonomy): domain Bacteria; phylum Actinomycetota; class Thermoleophilia; order Solirubrobacterales; family 70-9; genus JAHEXU01. Next base: position 11,695 of record JAHEXU010000052.1, read on the forward strand.
CGGATCTTCGCAAAGTTGGAAGGGCGTAACCCGACCGGGTCGGTCAAGGACCGGGTGGCGCGCGGGATGATCGACCGGGCCGAGGCCGAAGGGTCGATCGCGCCGGGGCAGACGATCCTCGAGCCGACCTCCGGCAACACCGGGATCTCGCTGGCGATGATCTGCTCGCGCAAGGGTTATCCGCTCAAGGTCGTGATGCCCGACAACGTAACCGAGGAGCGGGTCGCGATGTTGCGGATGTATGGAGCTGAGATCGTCTACTCGGAGGGCGCGAAGGGATCGAACGGAGCGGTTGAGCTGGCGCTCGAGATGAGCGCCGCCGACAGTTCGTTTTTCATGCCGTATCAGTACGGCAACGAGGCGAATCCGCTCGCCCATTACAACGGCACCGCCGTCGAGATTCTCGACGAGCTCGACGAGGTTGCCGCCTTCGTCGCCGGGCTCGGAACCGGCGGCACCCTGATGGGCAACGGCCGCCGACTCAAAGAGCACAACCCCGACACCCTGATCATCGCTTCCGAGCCGATGCAGGGCGAACTCGTCTCGGGCCTGCGCTCGCTCGACGACGGTTTCATTCCGCCGATCATCGACCTCTCGCTGATCGATCGAAAGATCATGGTGTCGAATCGCGACGCGATTTTGTGGACCCAGAAGCTGCTCCGTGAGGAGGGCCTTTTTGCCGGTGTCTCGACCGGTGCGATCGCCCGGGTCGCGGTTCGGATCGCCGCCGAGCTGGAATCCGGCAACGTGGTCTTTGTCGTCCCCGACGACGGCTGGAAGTACCTCAGCTCCGGTGTTTACACGACCCCGGTCGACGAAATCGAGGGGCTCGACACCACCTTTTGGTGGTAGGCGGGTCGGGCCGAGCGAAGGGCTCGCGCAGGGCCTGCCAACCGGCGATCGCCCGATAACGCGGTCCTGGCGGGAAAACCAACCCACCGCTAGCGGCAGTAGGCGACGCCGCTCGGCGGTGGCGCATCACGGCCTTTGATCCCGCTGCAATCACGGATCGAGGCAAGCAACGCGGCCATCGACGCTTGTCGGGGGTCACCGGTGTTCGAGACGTTGGCGAGCTCGAATGGGTCCGCGCTGAGGTCATACAGCTCGGTTTCGGTCGAGGGGGTGCAGGTCCGCGACGCCCCGCTTGGCAGCAGCTGGTGCTCGATGTAGATGCTCGTCGCGGTCCGCAGTCCGTCGTAGCGGCAACTGAAGCCATAGCTCGGTAGGTTGATGTCGAAGCTGGCGACGATCGCGCGATTGCTCGCCCAGGCGGGATGGCGGTCCTTGAGGAGCCTGACGAAGCTGCGTCCATCGAGGCGGCGGCAGCGATCGGGGCCGATGCAGGGTTCGGCTCCGGCCAACTGCAGCAGGGTCGGGGCGATATCGAGGTTGGCGACGGTTGCGTTTAGCGAGGTGCTGCGGGTCGCGGCATAGATCGGGCGGTGCGGCATCCTCACAAGCAGCGGGACCCGGAGGCTCTCCTCGTAGGGCAACCCCTTGCCGACCGGAACGCGGTGCTCGCCGTATTGGTAGCCATTATCAGAAGTGAAGATGACGACGGTATTGCGCAAGCTGCTGGTGGCACGAAGCGCCGCGAAGACGCGCGCTACGCCACGGTCGACCGCCGGGATCGAACCGAGCGCGCACCGGTACTGCCGGGTGATTTCATCGAACTGAGCGGGTACAAACTGCCGTCGAGCCTGGATATAAGAGGGCTTGTCGGAAACGTCGTCCTCGTTGTAGGCTGGCCCGGTCGGCAGCGCGGCGCCCGCGTATCTCGCTTCGTCACGCGGGTCGGGCACGGCGCTAATCGCCGTTTGTCCGCAATCGCCGCTGCCGCGGCCCGCCCCGACGTGCGGCGCAAACTCGTCCAGTTGCAGGTAGAACGGCTTCTTCCGTGGCGCCAGATTTCTGATCAGATCGACAGCGAACCCGTTCAGGACTCGGGTCAGATAGTCATCGTCGGCAGTTCCGTAGCGGACAAACCTGCCGTTGTGCGAGAGCGAATACCCGAAGTACGCGCCCCTAAGCATGGTTCGCCATTCGCTCCAGCCGGGGGCGACCGCGGATCCCTTTGACGACTCGTACCCATTCATATATTTTCCGATATGAGCCGTGTTGTATCCCGCCTTCTGAAGCCAGGTGGCGAGCGTGTTTGCCTTCTCGCGGAGGGCCGGGTAGCCCGGAATGTTTGAGGTTACGCCGCTGTTGTGGGGGTACTGGCCGGTCAAAAGAGTCGCTCGCGAGGGACAGCACTGCGAGGTCGTGACGATGTAGTTGTCAAAGCGGACGCCATCGGAGAAGGCGTCGAGGGTTAGCGGCATGACGGCCGGATCGAGCATCGAAGCGGGCTCGTCATCGGTCTGAATCAGGACGATGTTGGGTCGCTCGTGCGGTGCCGCGGCGGCTACGCCCGTCGCCGCGGCTGTCGACATGGAGATCGTGACGAACGCCGTCAAAACCCTGATCCCCACCATTGATTTCAACCGACAGCAAACGATAACGTCGACATCGCCGACGACAGACAGCCAGCCGGTGGTCCGACGGCGAGCATCACTGGCGCTCCGCCCGGACCGTACGAACCCCGTCTCGCTGATCTGAAAACCGCCGCAAGCGGCCCGACTAACGGGCAGCCCGAGGAGACTTTGACCCGCCACCAACCGGCGAGTGCGCCGATTGGTCCGAATCGTGGCACGACCCGCCAGCGGCGACAGTCGGCGTCGCCGGTCTCGGCCGCCGTGACGACTCCGCGGCGGAACGAGCTGGGATCCCGGATCATCTCTTCGACCCGGGCGCGCGCCGCCTGCTGGGTGAGGCCGCGGCGCCCCGCCTCGGCACGCGCCGCACCGAGGCGCGCTATCAGTCGGTCGCGGGCTCGTTCAAGTTCGGCCGCATCGAGCAGCCGCGGCGCGGCTACGAGGGCGAGCGTGCCGGGGCCGCCGAGGTCGCGATCCTCGTGGGCATACATTCCAAGCTCGGCGTCGAGGCGCCCAATCTGGGTCCGCAGGTCGCGGCGCATCGCCGCCTCGGCTCGATCCGATCCAGCTTCGATCGAGGGCGACTCGGTCGGCGTTCGCTGCGGCGATTGTGGCGATTCCCGAACCATCTAGTCGATAGTACCACTCCGCCAACCGCGGATCGCGCCTACCGCGGATCGCCACATTCTGAAGCGGTCATCTAGCCTGCGCGCCCATGAAGAGCCTTCGCCTCGCGAGCTCGGTTCGCGCTGAGATCATCGCGCACTCGCTGGACGACGCACCGCTTGAGTGTTGCGGCCTGATCGGCGGCGTCGCCGGTCAGGCGCGCTCGATCCATCGCACCCGCAACAGCTTCGAGAGCCCGAGCCGCTACGCGGTCCACCCGACCGACCAGCTGCGGTCGATCAACGCGATCGAGGACGCCGGCGAGCAACTCGTCGCGATCTATCACTCGCATACCCGCAGCCCGGCATGGCCATCCCCCACCGACATTAACCTGGCCCGCAACTGGCCCGACCCGGTCTACCTGATCTGTTCGGTTTTCGACCCGGATACGATCGAGCTGCGCGGCTTCCTGCTCGGCGGCGGCGGCGTCGAAGAGGTCGAGATCGCGTCGGACGTTTAGGGCTCCCGAGAGAATAACTGCGCCTTTACGCGGCCGATCAGCGTCGCGGATGCTGCACCGCCGCAAGACCGCAATAGCGCTGCTATTACCGCCTCACGTCGGCACCGCCCCGCTCGCTCCTCGATCGCCTAATGACGCACTTATTCTTTCGGGAGCCCTTAGCCTAGATCCACGTGCGTCCAGAAGTTGAGGAGCGTCAATGACGAAATGACATAACGCAAACCAACGCAAGCTCGTCGTCACCAGCGGGTGTGATCTCCGCCCGGGTAACTGCCAGGAGGCCCGGTAGCAGGCATGCGGGACCCGAGAGGGCCCGGTGTGAAGCCCGGCGTCAAAAGCCCCGCAGAGACGGGGAAGCGAGCGTGCGGTCCGCAACATTAAGTGAAGCCTGCCGCGCCGATAGAGGCCTGCGCAAGCAGAGCGAGGAGGAGCCGAGCCCGAGGTGTTCAGGCCGAAGGCCACGGAAGGGGCGAAGAACCTGGAAGACACCCCCGAAGAACCTCCCGGCGCACAGGGCGCGGAACGTACGACATCAGGTGGCGACGGGAACTGGAGAGACCCTCCCCGGCCCGTCGGCTGCGATTCAAGGACCGCCGGAGCATCGCGCTCCTATAACCGCAAAACGGGAAGTGGAGCGCGAGCCGGAAAGGAGTCGGAGGCGGCCGTAGTACCGCTTGAGCCCGATCGACAACAAAACGACGGGCGATGGGAAGGGCCGCTACTTCATCAACGCGTATCCGAGCACGGATGGGACGGCGAGTGCCGCAAGGCCATGACCGCCAAATACAAGACAACCCAAGAACTGCAACGAACGCTCTACCGAGCGGTCAAGGCCGATCCCGAAAGACGATTCCATGGACTCCATGACAAGGTCCATCGCAGGACCGCGTGGAGCGAGCGTGGAGCGAGCTGCCCCACGGAATCGTCAATGCCCCGCGGCCGAGCCGCGGGACCGCGGGATGACCGAATGCCGCCGGTGAATGGTGTCGGAAAGCCGGATGCGGGAGAACCGCATGTCCGGTTTGATGTGGCGGCGGGAGCATCGGATGCCTCGTTGATCTGCGCGAAGAGGGCCGGGAGGCCCGGCCGGGGGCGCACCTGGGCGTCGCGGTTCGCAGGCGAGGACACGGGGCCTCCCGCCGACCCTACCCCGAGGATCGAGCCGCTAAGCCGCTCGGATTGCTGGGTCCGACTTCGCCGACGCCTCCGACGACCGAACCGCCCGGATCCGGGACGCTCACAGGCGAGCCCCTGAAGGGGGCCAGGTGTCGACGCGGACGGCAGGACGTGTTGGGTTGCTCGCGCGACTACGTGAGACGTCGGGGAGCCGGACGGCGCCAGCCGGATGATCCGTGCCTTTCGGCGGGACCCTCGTGTGGGCAGGCCAGGAGCTTCAGGTCGACCGCGACACCTGGCGCCATATTGGCTGGCTCGCCCGATCGCCGCAAACCGGCGAGCTGACCCGCTACCCCGCCGAGGTATTCGGACCGATCCCGGAGCTCGACGGCGACGTTCCGGGTCGTTGTAGGCGAGCGCGGCGCGGCGGCGCCGATCTCGGGCCTTGATCGCGCCAGGCGCGGGCGGTTTGCCGCCGGTCGATTCTCACCGAGCGGATCAGCTACGGCCTGATCCCACCCCGTTCGCTCCGCTGGAGCCGTCGGCGATCAGCCCGGTATCCGTTCGAGAACGGTCGAAGGCGTGACTGCGCGAAGGTTCGCAAGATCAGCGTCCAGCAAATCCCGATCGACCGAAACGATCACATCGGCACGCGCCACATTGGCGAGCGCTACCTGGTCGTCGTCGGCCGGGTCGCGCGTCGCCGGCAGAGGCTCCGGATCGACGTGGAACTCCGAGCCGGCGCCGATGGCCGCCGCGAAGGTGACACCACGGCCACCGGCAGACCAGCGAGCGAACTTTGGTCGAGCAAGTACGCCCTCGAGCTCGTCAAGTAGCTGTCGCGACACGATGAAGACGATATGGCCGTCGCGCCATGCCCCGAGGAGTCGCGATGGTGCTGCGTCGGGTCGACCGATGAACGCGGATACGAGGACGCTGGTATCGACTACCGCGCGGATCACACAGCGGTGCCGCGGGTCCGGCGAAACGCCCGTACCTCTTCGGCGGCGACGAGGTTCGCTTCATCCTCGTGCAATCCGCCTTGTGCGTGCGCGTCATCCAGAGCGCGCAGCCCAAGGTAGATCGTCAGGACGTCCTCGACAACCTGCGTGTCGGATGTGCCGTCACCGCGCGCCGCCGCCCGCGCGCGGTCGATCAGCGCTGTGTCCAAGTCCACCGGTGCGCGTTGCGTAGCCATCACGAAGCATGGTACCGACGTGCTTCACGAGGACGGCGTCAGTTCGCGCTTGGCGTCGCCAGCGGCCCGGCGATCGCCATTCGCTCGACGACTCCATGCACTTCGCGCGCCGCCAATCGCTTGAGCACGCTCGCGTCCACGAGCGCGGTCAGCGCCACGCCTCGTTCACCGTGGCTTGATCGTCGTCGCGAGCTCCGCCCTCGCAGCATCGAGTCGGTCCTCGTCGATCTCGATCAAGTGCTCGGACTGGCGCAGCTCGCATGTCCGCGGTCTGCGGGGATTAGGGAACGGTAGTTAAACCCCGGGCGACTGGCGCTTTGTAGCACAGCTTGCGCTACGACACCTATCATGGCTTCCAGGACCGTTCGCGCGCGCCTCGATGAGCCTTCAACGCCGGCGCTCTCGGTCCTGATGGGAGACGGTCGCAACGAATCCGAAGCCGTTCGTGCCGCCCTGGTCGAATCCGCCGACCGTCGACTTCGCCGCTCGGGCTTGCGGGCCAAGGCGGCTGTACTCGCTGCCGATCCGCACGATTCGGCTGAATGTGAGGCTGTGCTACGCGAGATGGAGCAGCTTGGCGCCGACTGGCCCGGATGAATCGCGGCGACATTTACGAGATCAGGCTGCCGCGGGGCGGAGGTAGCGGGCACGAGAAAACTGGGCGCCGATATGCCGTGATCGTTCAGGTCGACGAACTTCTGGAACTCTCGACGGTGCTCGTCGCTCCCACCTCGACCAAAGGCTAGGCTGGCCACCTTCCGCCCCGAGATCGAGATCGGCAGCGATGCGACGCGAGTTCTCGTCGAACAGCTCCGCGCGGTCGACGTCGGCGGGCTTGTCGGCATTGCTGGGCACCTGAGCGCGGTTGACCTCGCGTGTTTGGCCCGGCCGACGCGCGATCTCTCGTGAGAGACAAGGGCGCGCAGCCGCTTGTCGTTCTTCGATCCAACCCGCGCATTCCTCGACCGGCTCGCAGCTGAGGCACGCCATATCGCCTGGCTCGCCCGATCGCCGCAAAGCGGCGAGCTGACCCGCTACCCCGCCGACGTATTCGGACCGATCCCGGAGCTTGACGGCGACGCCGAACTCGCGACCTGATCGCGCCCACGGCAGCGTCCCGCAGTGTACGTCTGCGCGACGGGCGGATTGTTCATACGCTGCACCCGCGCTGCCGTACGTATGGGAATATTTAGCGATGATCGAACGTATGTTCGCTACGGGCGCGAGTTCCATGCTGGCGGAGCGCCAACACGGCGTGATCGCCCGTTGGGAGCTACTCGAGCTCGGCTTTACTGCGCGTCAGGTCGACGCCCGAACTGAGACGGCGCGGCTCCACCGGATTCACCGCGGGGTCTACGAGGTCGGCCATGCCCGGCTGTCCGAGCGCGGCCGGTTGCTCGCTGCCGCCCTCGCCGCGGGGCGCCCGGCGATCCTCAGCCATGGGAGCGCCGGCAACCTCCACGGCGACATCCCGCTCGGCCGGATTCCCGAGGTGACGGCCCCTGATGCGCGACGCTCACCGCCAGGAATCAAGCGCTACGGCAACATCCTCACCCCGAGTGAGGTGATGAGCAAGAACGGCCTCCCGCTGACAGCCCCAGCCCGGACGATTCTCGACCTCGCCGCGATCCTGCCGCTGGGCCAGCTCGAGCGCGTGGTCGCCAAGGCGATCCATCGCCACCGGGTGAGTGAGAGCGGCCTGCGTGCCCTGCTCGAAGCCCACCCGTGCCGCCGTGGTGTGGAATCGCTTCGCGCTGTGCTCGCCTCGGGCAACGGTGCCCGCGGGGAGACACGAAGCTCGCTCGAGGATCTGTTTCTCCCCTTTCTCGATCTTTACGGCCTGCCGCGCCCGCTGCTCAACGTTGCGATCGAGGTTGACGGGCGCCCCCCGATGGTTGTCGATTGCATGTGGCGTCGGCAGCGCCTGATCGCCGAACTCGACTCGCGCGAGCACCACGGCGACTGGGTGACCCAGCGGGCGGACCGCGCTCGCGATCGCGCCCTTGCCAGCGCCGGATGGCGAACCACGCGGATCACATACGGCGATCTCGCGCAGCACCCGGCGTCCCTCGCCGCCGACCTCCGCGGAATCCTCGCGACCTCTGGAGCGGGTCGGTCCGAATGATCTGAGAGGCCGCCCAGCCCTATAGCCCTACCGCGCGGTCTCATCCGGGGCGAAATCGGCCCGGTGCTCAGGGCCCGCTCAGGGGGCGAGGCCCTCGGCGCGGTCGGAGCGGGAGACGCGCTCGGAGAGGTGAGTCCGCCAGGCCGACTCGATCGTCGCGATGTCGGTTTCGAAGATCGACTCGAGGCTCGGCGCGATCTCGGACCGGCGCAGCGTTTCGATGAAGGTTCGGCAGGCTTGCTGGCCGACCTTTTCGGCGATCAGATCAAACACGGTGCCGCCGAGCGTAATCGCATCGCGCGAGGACGGCGGAAACGCCGGAGTCTTGCCGTCGCGAAGGCGGGCGGCGGCGGCGGGGCGATAGAGCCCCAGTTGTCCGGAAAAACACTGGGCAGCCCCTTCGATCAGCCAGGCGTGGCGGAGGTAATGGGCGAATCGCCGTGGTCCCCATGGCGGCGGCAGCTTCGGGTCATTGGCGGCGACGACGAGCTGGGCGTAGAGGCGCTCGGCGGTTCGCTGCAGGGCCTCCAACGACTCCTCGCCAGCGGCGATTCGGGCGGTGGCATCGTCGTTGAGGACGTGCAACTCATGCGACATCGCCCAACCGGCCAGGTAGCGACGGCTGGCAGGCGAGGCGGCGAAGCGCGCCATTGGCAGGTACGGGTGGGCCAGCGACAGCCAAGCGGTGGTGGGGTGGATTACCACCGTGACCCCACCGGGGGCCGTTTCGAAGTCGTCCTCGAGCTTGATCCGAAGCTCCTCGAGTGCATCCAGGGTGCGCTCGGCAAACGGCTCGTCGCCGTCTTCGTGGCGAGCGTTGAAGCTCAGCGAGGGTGTCTCGGTCCAGGGCACGCCGCGAGCCTAGCCAAACCTGACTGAACGTTGCCTCGATCGGGCGAAGCGCCGGGCGGGCTGCCTGGTCGCCGAAGTATGGGTCAAGCAAACCGGCTG
>JAHEXU010000219.1 GCA_023251975.1 bacterium
GAGCGCTCCTCGTTGCTGAGCTTGATCTGGACCGCTAATGCCATCACCACGAGATTCGCCGCCCGGTGCGAAACTCCTTCTTGCGATGCGGAGGGAACTTCTGGCGGGGAGCACTTAGCCCGACCGGCGATATGTTGGGCCTCGTCGGCGGTGGCGCCCCGGCGCGGGTCTCCCTTACGCGCCCGCAACCGCGCCCCCTGCCGGTCGATGGCGCAGCCGCTGCCGAGGGCGCCGCCGGTGTTTGTGCGCTCGCCTCGACGAGCTTTGTGACTGGCGTCATCGCATCCACCGGGAGAAGGCATGAAAGCGTGTTTACGGTGCACTCCGGGCAGCGTCGAAACGTGTTTCGTTTGTCCGGAACATCCTACCCTGCAGGACCCTGGGTGAGCGATGCAACCGGGACGGTCGCCGTCCTGCAGGACGGCCGCCTCCACCTGTTCAGTGACGGCAGCGATCGCACTCTGCGGTCGGATGTTCAGGCCGCGACTGCGGTTGGCGGCTCAACCCTGCGCCTCTTCCTAACCGACGGTCGCTGGGTGTCGCGCCCTTACTGATGGGGCAGCTCTCGCCGTCAGGTTGCGCACTCTCGCTCGACGAGGCCGTCATCAGCTACGGCCCGCGGGCCACGATCGGCCCGGTATCAGCCGAGATCGGGCCTGGCAGCGTGCTCGGTCTGGTTGGTACCAACGGCAGCGGTAAGACCTCGTTAATGCGTGCGATTTGCGCTCTAGAGCCGGTTTGTGGCGGTCGAATCGCGGTCTTTGGGGAAGCTGTCAGGGTCGGCCAGCCGGTAGTCGGCGTTGGCGCCATGATCGAGGAGCCGCGCTTTTATCCGTGGCTTTCCGGCCGCGAGAACCTACTGTTTGCCGCCGCCGGGCGCCCGGAGTGGTCGGCGCGGATCGCGACGATGCTCGAGCGGGTCGCCCTGACATCGGTCTCGGAAGTCGCGGTCGGCGAGTACTCCCAGGGGATGCGACAGCGCCTCGGACTGGCGCGGGCGATGCTTGGCGCGCCGTCGATGCTGGTGCTGGATGAGCCGACCAACGGGCTCGATCCTGACGGGATCAGGCTGATGCGAGAGCTGCTGGGGTCGCTGGTGGCCGATCAGCAGATGACGGTCGTGATTTCTAGTCATTTGCTCAGCGAGATCGAGCAGATGTCGGTCGAGCTACTCGCGCTCAGTGCCGGGCGGGTTCTCGTCTCGGCCCGGACCGCAGATGTCGTCGCCGAGTGGGGATCGGTGGGTGCGATGTACGACCACGCGGTCTCCGACGGGCGCAGGTGAGGCTCGCTGGCGCGATCGCCCGGGCGGAGGTGGGCTGGCGGCCGACCCTAATCGCGGTGCTCGGATACGCCGTCGGTTCAACACTGGTCGGCCTCGCAACTTTTCGGACCGGTTCGTATCCGGTCCTGACCGCGGCCGTTGATGCGGAAGCGAGCATCGGGGTGGCGCTGCTCGCGGCAAGCGCGGGTTTTTCGGTGCGTCCGGTCGAGCTTGGGATCGAGAGTGAATTGTTCTTGGCCGGGGTCGCGCCCCGCGATTCCCAGGTCGCCCGAGCCTTCGTCTGTGCCGTCTGGTGTCTCGCCGTTTGGGTCGCCGCGACGGCGTTGGCTGCGCTATTTGCGATGCCCTGGTTGCTCGCCCGCGGGCAAGCGATTGCCCTGGTCGCGGCAGGCCATGGTCCGCCGGTGACGTTGCTTGTCGGGGTCCTCGCGGTCAGCTTGAGTGCGCTTGCAGGGGCAAGCATCGGGATGATTTCCCGGACCCGCTTGACGGCCGTCACCGGCGTGGCCATTGTTGGGGGAGTGCCGTTGCTGCTCGGCTTGGCTGGCGCCTATCCACCCGCATTGTGGCTGCGAGGGATGTCCCCGACCTCCCCAATCGTCAATCTTCTTGATCACCACGGCGATGTCCGTGACACGGCGCTGTTTCATTACGGCGTCCCGGTCGCCTACCTGCTGATCTTTTCCTCGGTCGTTCTGCATCGCTCCGGCCCCCGATCGCAGGCGCTGCCAGCGTCGCGCCGGGTCGGTAAGGAGGCATCGCCTGACCCGTCGGGTTCGCTACGCGTCGGCGCCGATCGGCTCGGTGGCGCGGCGACTCTCGCGGTGCTTTTGTGCAGCGCGGCGACGCTCGGCTACTTCGTTCCGCAGCCGGTTGCCGAGGCGATTCCGTGGTGGCTGCGCGGAGATTGGCTGGCCGATCTGGCGCTCGATCAGGCGAGCGAGCCGGTGGTGCGCGAGTTCGTAGCGGCGGTAGTGGACGGTGATCGGGAGAGCGAGCGCCGACTTTCACGCGGGCATGCAATCGCGGTACTCGCTCCCGACTTGCGGCGTCAGGTCGGACGTGCCGGGCCGGTTACGGATGTCTATTACGTCTATAACGAGATCGAGCCTCCGGGAACGGTCTACGTTCAGTTTCGGAGCGAAACCTCGGGCTTCGGACTAACCGTTTGCACCGAGCGGACCGACTCGGGCTGGCGCGTCGTCGGGACCTCGCCGGTGGGGCTGTGCTGATCGGGCTGGCGACGGCAGTGCGCCTCGCCGGGCGCCACCCGGCGGTCGCAAATGCGACTGTCGCGGCGTTTGTCGTCGGTGCTTTCGGCGGGGCCTTGCCAACCGGGGCGTTGGCCTCAAGTCAGGGTGCCGGTCTCGGTCGTGGCGCCGGCTGGGGGCTTTGGGTGCTCGCGGTGTTGTCGCCGATGATCGTCACTTATCTCAGCGTCGCCTTGGGCGCGGCGCGCTACGAATGGGATCTCGACGACGACCTGTTCTTGGCTGGACAACCGCACGCAGCCACGTTGGGTCGAGAGACGATTACCACGATCCTCACCATGGCGGCGCTGCTGGGCTCTGCGGCCATTGGCGGTGCGGTTGCGGGGGCGGCTGACTCGGTCGCGCAGGGTAGTTCCGTCTGGACCGGCTTTCCTTGGGGTGCGCTCGCGACCGCCCTGATCGCGGTTTGCTGGATTTCGTTTTTGACAACGCTGGTTGTCGCGATCACGAAGAGCGCCGTGGCGAGCTATTGCATCCTCACGGGCTGGCTTTTTGCCGGCGTTATCGCGGTGGGTATCGTTGCCAGTCAGGCCGCCTGGGACCTGGTTGGCGCCTCGCCGGTCGGGGCTTTTACCCTGGTTGCTCGCGAGGTGGTTGCGCGGCCGGGCGGCTTTGTAACCCACGCCGCCGTCGTTTGGGTGGCGTCAGCCATCTGGGCATTTGCCCTCGCATGGCTGGCTCGGCGGCGGGTTCGGTTGCAATCGGCTGCTCGCAGAGCGCCAGCCGCCCCGGCGCCGAGCCGGTAGCCCTGCGGCGGCTGTTTGGGCTCCCCCTATCGAGAATGACGACGGCAGGGATCGAGCTTGGCCACCGCGAGGCTGCGGGCTTCGCCTCACCGGTGACCGCGTCGCCATTTACGCGCCATCTAGCGGCCCTGGGTGTGCTGCTCGATCAGCTTGCGGATGCCGTCGATCTGGTGCTGGACGGTGTCCGCGATCACCCGGCTGATTTCCCCTTTCGGGTCGGTCGCCAAGAGCACCACCGCCGCGATCAGGGCTGCGATCAGGCAGATCAGGAGGAGGACGGCGAAGATTCGACCCCAGTTGCGACGACCGCGGCGCTTCGACGGGGTAATGACGCCGCGCGGCGGCGTTCGCGGGTCCGAGCGCGGGGTCGGCAGTGGCGGGAGTGGGGTCGTCTGGATCCGCCTGGTCGCCTCGGTCGGCGGGTCGGCTGGGCCTGAGATCCCCATCACCCGCGTCGCCTCGGTCTCAGCCGGACCGCGACCGGCTTGGCCGTCGAGCAACCCTTCCGAGAAGCCGCGAGCGTCGGTGTAGCGGTCGAGCGGATCAGCCTCGAGCGAGCGCAGAACGACCGCCGACAGCGCGTCGGGGACATCGCGGTTGTAGGCGGTGGGGGGGAGCGGCCGTTCGTTCTCGCGGCGGATCGCAAGTTCGGCCAGGCTCGATCCCTCATACGGCAAGCGTCCGGTCAAGAGCTGGTAGGTGACCACTCCGAGCGCGTAAACGTCGGAGCCGGGAGTTGCCTCCTCGCCGCGCGATTGCTCCGGCGAGAGGTAGGCGGCGGTGCCGACGACCGAGCCCGCCTGAGTGAGGCGGGTCTGTTCGGTCGCCCGAGCGATCCCGAAGTCGGCCAGTTTGACGGACATCTCGTCGCCGTCTGTGGTCGGCCCCCCGATCACCATCAGGTTGCCGGGCTTGACATCGCGATGGATGATCCCTTGGCGGTGGGCGTGGTCGAGCCCGGCGCAAGCCTGGACGCCGATATCGACAACCGTGTCGGGGTCGAGTGAGCCGAGCCGATGCAGAATCTGCGCCCCGGAGTGACCCTCGACGTACTCCATCACGATGTAGTGGCGGCCAGCGTCGACCCCGGTGTCGTAGACCTGAACGATGTTGGGGTGGACCAGCTTGGCGACTGCAAGCGCTTCACGGCGAAAACGGGCGACGAACTTCTCGTCGTCGGACAGGTGCTCGGCCAGCAGTTTGACCGCGACCGTCCGCTCCAGCACCCGGTCGGTACCCCGATAGACGTTCGACATCCCGCCCGAGCCGAGTCGATCTTCGAGCGCGTAGCGACCGGAAATCAAGCTGCCACCGCTCATCCTCAGCCCGCGCCGATCCCACCACCGGGGTCGCCGCCGCCGGTTGGCGGGTCCTCGGTGGTTTCGGTTGATGTGGTGTCGCTGGTCGTCGTTTCGGTTGTCGTCGTCGTCTCGGTGGCGGTCGTCTCAGTCGTCTCGGTTGGCTCGGTCTCGGTCTCGGTGTCGGTCTCTTCGG
>JAHEXU010000220.1:0-4120 GCA_023251975.1 bacterium
CGCGGTCCCGTTGGCGATCCTGTTCGGCTTTTGCGATCTGGTCCCGCTGGTCGGAGCCACGGTCGGCGGCATTCTGGTCGGGATCGTGGTCGCGTTCGTTGATTTTCCGCTCGGCCTGGTGATCTGGATGATCGTCTTGCTGGTCTACCAGCAGGTCGAAAACAATCTGGTCCAGCCGTGGATTTACGGCAAGGCGGTCGACGTTCACCCGCTGGTCGTGATTGTCGCGATCCTGATCGGGGCCGGACTGCTCGGAATTCTCGGGGCGCTGCTGGCGATTCCGGCTGCGGCGGCGCTACAGGCGGTGGTCCGCGATTGGTGGAGGCACCGCTCGCCGCCCGCCCACCTAAAGCTCGCCGCGGCCGACGTCGCGGTGGCCACCGATCCCGAGTAGCCCCGGTCCGGCGTGGGTCCCGATCACCGGACCGATCTCGGAAACAAACAGCGGCTCGGTCCCGAAGATCTCGCGCCCCCGTTCGACCAAGTGCTCTGCGGCCTGCGGATCTTGGATGTGCTGGACGACCCAGCGACCGGTCTCGCCGGCTTTCAGTTCGCGGCCATACTCGACCAACCGCTCGAAGGCGCGACGCCGGGTCCGGACCCGTTCGATCGGGAACACCTGCTCGGCCACGGTGAGGATCGGTTTGATTTGGAGCGCCGATCCGAGCCAGACTTGCGCGGCGCCGATCCGTCCGCCGATCCGCAGGTAGTCGAGGGTGTCGACCGCGAACCACAGATGAAGCTCCGCCCGAGCCCGCTCCAAGCTCGCCACCACCACCGCCGCGTCACCGCCCGCCTCGGCGACGTCAGCCGCGACAAGGCACAGCATCCCGAGGCCACCGGCGGTCGATCGGCTGTCGAAGACATGAATCCGCTCGCCGCCCCGGCCCTCGTCGATCAGCTGCTGCTTGGCTCGCCCCGCGTTCTCACAGGTGGCCGAGATCCCGCTCGAGATGTGGAGTGAGACCACCTCCATCCCGGCCGCCAGCAGCGGCTCATAAACGGCGACGAAGTCGCCGATCGACGGCGCCGATGTCTTGGCCGGGGTATCGCTCGCCCGCAGTCGCGCGTAGTAGGAGGCGTAATCGCTGATTTCCGATTCCTTGCGGGTTTGGCCGTCAAGGGTGACGTAGAGGCTGACCCGATGGATCGACCGGGCGCGCAGCATCTCGGCAGGCAGATATTCGGTCGTGTCGGTCACGACGGCTGTTCGAAGTTCGCTCATCGCCGCCGTTTCTACCACGCGGCGCCGCTGGTCTAGCATCTCGGTCGATGTCCGCGCCACAGGCACCGACGCTCGAGGCGACAGTCGGCGCTACTGCCCCGACGACGGTTGTCCTCTATCGCTGTCCGACCCCGACGAACCTGCTGTGCCCGTGCGGCGCGGTCGCGCGCCGACTCCGCAAGCTTGGGATCGAGCATCGCACCGAGCGGGTCCCTTACCGGCGCTCGATGCGCCCTGAGGTCGCCGAGCTGACCCACCAACGCCGGGTTCCGCTCTTGATCGACGGCGGCGAAATAGTCCATGATTCGAGGCGGATTCTGGAATGGCTCGACTACGCCCACGGCCCCGATCGGCGCCCCGCCGCCCGTTCAGATTGACTGCGCTTTACAATGTCAGACATGGAAACCCCTGAGGCAGCGATCACGGTTACCGACGGAGCGGCGGCGCGGCTCGCAGATCTGCTCGGATCCGACCCCGACAAGCAGGTTTTGCGGGTCGCCGTGCGCGGCGGCGGGTGTTCGGGATTCCAGTACTCGTTGGCGCTTGACATCGCCAAGCCCGACGATCACGTCTTCGAGCAAAACGGCGTCGCGGTGGTCGTTGACAAGCTCTCGATGCAGTTTGTCTTCGGCTCCGAGGTCGATTACGTCGAAGGCTTGCAGGGCGCCGGGTTCGCGGTCAACAACCCCAACGTGGTCGCGGCGTGTGGCTGCGGCTCCTCGTTCCAGGTCCGCGACGACGCCGCTGCGGAGCCGGTGGCAAGTCCGGCGTAGGAATCGCCTTCCGGGGCGAGCCAGGCAACGAGATCCTCGAAGTCGCGCAGAGCGGCTTGCCGGGGATCAGCGGAACGATATCGAGCCGAGATCCTCTCCGGTCACGGCGTCGACGAAGGCGATCGCCTCGTGGTTTGGTGGAACATCCGCGGGGTCCAGGAAAGGGTTTCCCCATTGCAACCCGACGGAAAGATTGCTGATCTGGACGGCGTAGGCCAGCCGGTTCACGGGCACCGCGCCTGAATCAATCGCCGCGGGCTTTGCCGACGCAGCCCAGATGTCTTTCGGATAGCGGCCGAGGTAGGCCTGGTGCTCGGCATCCGGGTCGCCGCCACACTGTCCTTGCTCGTCCGTTGCGATCGCCTCCTCTGGGGAGACCCGTGCGAGCCCTCGATCGGTGTCATCCGCCCGGCGAGAATGTCAGATGCTGCCGGGCCAAGGTCTCTTGCAGCCGATCGACGCCGTCGGCGGATTGCTGGCCTTCCGCCGTGCCATCGCGGCCAGCCGCGAAAATGGCCCAAGCGAGCAGCGCCACCGCGATTGCGAAGCTGATCCGGCGGGTGGATCTCAGCCGAGGGTAACCGGGGGGCTTTGGTACGGCGGCAGGTCGGCCGCCGGGGTCGGGACACCGACGGTGGCGGTGGTCGTCGTCTCGCTGTGGCGTTCGGCGACGCCGAGAACGCCCGCCAGTTCACCGCTCGACTGCATTTCCTCGACGATGTCGCAGCCGCCGATCAGCTGACCGTCGCAGTAAAGCTGCGGGAAGGTCGCCCAGTCGGACATCTCGGCGGTTACCTCGCGAAGGCCCGCCAGGACTGGTAGGACATCGATCGCGCCGTACTCGACGTTTAGCTCTTCGAGGATTCCGACGGTCCGCATCGAGAAACCACAGCGTGGCGCCTCCGGGGTGCCCTTCATCAAGAGCAGCCGCTTGTTGTCCTTGAGCGCCTGCTCGAGTTGCTCTTTCAGTTCCGGGTTGGCGGCCATCATCGACTCCAGGGGTTCGCTTGCGAGGTCCCCCACAGGTTAGGGCAGCGCCGAGTTGATCGAGAGGGCGTGGATCGAGCCGTCGTCCATCCGCGATTTAACCGCGGCTCGGACCAACCGGTGCTGGTCGAGTCGCGACCGCCCGACGAATTGGGGCGCAGTCACGATCGCTCGGAGGTGATCGCCGCCGCCCTCGTCGATCATCTCGACGGCGGCGCCGGGAAGCGCCGCCTCGATCATCTCCTGCAATTCAGCGAGGTCAGCCGCCATCCCCGCCGCCTACTCTACGCCGAGCATGTCGGCAACCCGGACGAACTTGACGCGAGGACGCCCGAGCGGTTCGCCGGCGGCCACCTCGGCGGCGTTAATTTTGCCCCAGCGCTCGAAGCTGACCGGATCAACCGAGCGCTCGGCAAGGGTCCGGGGTAGCCAGTCCGGGTCGCCCTCGCGGGCCGGGATCTTGTCGTGTCGGAGGTCCTCGAACAGGTTGTCGATCGTCTCCTGGGCGTCTTTTTTGTTGGTCCCGATAACACCCGAGGGGCCTCGCTTGATCCAGCCAGCGGTGTAGAGGCCGAGGACCTGATGGTCGTTGCCGTCGACCACCCGGCCGCCCTTGTTGCGGATTACGCCGCGCTCGTGGTCGTGCGGGACATCACCGATCCCGGTCCCGAGGTAGCCGATCGAGCGCAGGATCAGCCCGCACTCGAGGGTCTCGCGCTCGCCGGTGTCGCGGGCGCGGGTCGCGCCCGCGCCGTCGGTGAAGATCTCGTTGCGGCCGATTTCGATCGCCTCGACCTTGTCGGTCCCGATGATGTCGATCGGGCTCGCCAGGAACCTCAAAACGACCCGCTTGTTCTTGCCTTCAGGGGTGCGCCCAGCGAAGTCGACGAAGTTTGCGACGTTCCTGCGGTTGGTCGCGTCGGCGTCGTCGGAGGCGAGCCAGGCGGCGCTACCCTCGTCGAGATCGACATCGGCCGGGGAGATGATGATGTCGGCGTCGACCAGCTCGCCGAGTTCGCGAACCTCGGGGTTGGTGAAGGCGGCCTGGGCGGGGCCGCGACGACCCAGCACCACCACCTCCTTGACGGCGGAGTCGGCGATCGCGTCGATCGCGTGCTGGGCGGTGTCGGTCTGC
>JAHEXU010000220.1:4130-4788 GCA_023251975.1 bacterium
CTCGCAGCTCAGGTCAAAGCTGTGGTCGGCGAACTCGGGGTGGGCGTTGTACCAGGCGACAAACTCGGTAGCGGCGTGTGATCCGGGCAGATTCTCGCCCTCGATCCCGAGTTGGCGGTCGGTCGCGGCGCCGTAGCAGTAGATCACGCAGTGGTAGTTGGCCGCGAGTTCGCCGGTCGAGATGTCCTTGCCGACCTCGACGTTGCCAAAGAACCGCAAGCGCTCGTTCGAGGCGGTCTTGTCGTAGCGCTTGATCACGTTCTTGATCTTCGGATGATCCGGCGCAACCCCGGCCCTGACCAGCCCGTACGGGGTCGGGAGGCGGTCGATCAGGTCGACCTCGATCGTGGTCTCGGGCTTTGCCAGTAGCGCCTCGGCCGAGTAGAACCCGGCGGGGCCGGATCCGACGATGGCGACGCGCAGCGGGTCATCAGGGGTTGCGATCTGACTCATGGCGGGGGCGTAGATTAGAGGCTGGCAGCGGCGCTCGCGATCGCCGGCGCGGCGGCGGTCGCGGCGCCGTCCAGGGCGTCGAGGGCGTGCGCGGCCGACATTGCGACGCAGGTGAAGATCGGGGTGTCGCGCAGGGTCCAGGCGCTTGATTCCGACCCGCAGCTCCTGGACCAAATCGAGGAAGTCGGCGGGTTCGTCGGCCTCG
>JAHEXU010000053.1 GCA_023251975.1 bacterium
TCGGGCAGGATGAGCGCCGCGAGGGAAATATCTGCCAGGCCTGCCAGGGTGATCGATGCACCGGCGGCGGTGTCTACATCATCTACTCGGCGCCGTCGGGCCTCGAAGGCGCTCGGTCGGTTTACCTAACCCAGGACACGCCGGGAATGGCTGGCGACGGTTCGCAGCTCTGCGACGCGTTTGGTTCAGCGCTGAGCGGTGGTGGTTGAATCGAGAACTGCGAACATCGAGCAGATCGAAGTGACCCCAACCAGCGACCAGTCAAGTCTTGGCGGCTACGCCTGGAATCACGCCGACTTCATCTCCGGTGGCGCGATCAACACCAACGCGGGTGATCGGCGCACCAGCTTACTCTCGTTCCCGCCCCAAGCGCGCTCGGGGAGAGCAGCGACGGCTCGGCTGGCGAAACCGACGTGGTTTGCCAACTTCGTCGGCTCCGCAATCCCGATCTCGCTCGCCATTGACACCACGACCGATCTCACCGCGACGGCGCTGGCAATGCTCCAGATCAGTCTGCTCGGCCGGGTTTTACCTACCTTCTACGTCACCGCCACCGACTCCGCCCAAACGCCGACCCGAGCTCCGGATCGCGCGCCTTCAGCGTTGACACCAGCGCCCCTGAGACCGCGATCGACTCCGGCCCCTCGGGGCGCAAACGACCAAACGCCGAGCTTCGGCTTCTCCTCGGCGAGCGCCGACGCCAGCTTCCAATTTCGCTTTGACGCCGCCGCCTTCGGCCCTTGTTCGGGACGCGCCGACTCCGATATCGCCGCAAGCAAGCCTGCGAGGACATCGGTTTCCGTCCGGACCATTGCGGCCGATAGGTCTGTCCGGAGGTGGTCGGTTTTGCCAATCCACCGAGGTGGACCGCGGTACCGCTCTTGGTGGTTTTGGGATTGTGGCTGATCGGTGCTCGCGCAGATGACCCACGAGGTGGTCGTGCGGGATCTCGCCGTCGAGGTTCCGGGGCGGCGCCTGTTCGGTGGTCTTTCGTTTCGCGTCCCGGCTGGAAGCGTCTTGGCGGTGGTCGCACCGTCGGGCACTGGCAAGACCTCGCTGCTCAACTGTGTCGCCGGACTTACCCGCCCAGTCGAGGGCAGCGTCGAAATAGCAGACGAGTCGGTTTGGGATCTGACCGATGCAAAGCGGACTGCGTTTCGGCTCCGAAACATCGGCATGGTGTTCCAGTTCGCGGAACTGATCCCGGAGCTGACACTGCGCGAAAACGCGGCATTGCCGCTTCGTCTGCTCGGGGCCTCGCGAGCCGAGGCCGAGCGTCGTGCCCAGGCTCGGATCTGCGATCTCGGGATCGCCGATCAGGCCACGCTGCATCCGAGCGCGGTTTCGGGCGGCGAGGCGCAGCGGGCGGGGATCGCCCGGGCGCTCGTTCATCGCCCGTCGGTGCTGCTCGCCGATGAGCCGACCGGAGCGCTTGACCAGGCGAGCGCCCGGACCGTCGCCGACCTCCTGACCCGGACCGCGCGAGCGAGTGGAGCCGCCGTGATCGTTGGTACCCATGATCCTTCGATTGCCGCGATAGCCGATGCGGTGATCGACCTGCGCTCGGTCGCCCCGGCGCCGGCCCCGCCGGGCTCCGCCCCGTGATCGTTCGAGTCGCGCTGAGCCTGGCGCGCACCCCCGACCCCGCGCATCGCTGGCGGCAGACCGCCGTCCCCCTCGCGGCCGCGGTCTCGATCTTTCTCCTGCTGGCGGCGGGCAGCCTGATCTCGCTGCTGGATCGCGAGGCCGAGCGGGGGAGCGACCGGATTGGAACCCTGGCCGGTAGCTCGCCGAGTCCGAGCGACCTCTTGATGGTGCCGCGAACCGACAACTGGGCCGACAGCGTCTACATCTCGATTTCGATCGAGCCCGCCGGTGCCGCAGCGCCGGTGCTCCCGCCCGGTCTTGGGCGCCTGCCGTCGCCGGGTCGGGCTGCGCTCTCGCCCGCGCTCCACGAACTCACATTGCGGGAGCCGATGCTCGCGTCGCGCTATCCCCACCACCTCGTCCTCGACCCCGCGGGCATCCGCAGCGGCGGCGAACTGCTCGCCTATACCCGGCCACCCGCGGGCCGCACAATTCGCGGCTACACCTCGCTCCAGCGGGTTCAGCGATTCGGCCCGCCACACGGCGCTCAGGGTTTTGACCCCAGCTACGGTTCGCCGGTCGATTTCTTTGCGATTGCCGCCGGCGCCTCCGCATTTCTTCTCATCCCGAGCTTGCTGGTGCTGATCGCCGGCGTGGCAACCGCTTCGCCGGCGCGCGATCGACGGTTTGCGATTCTGCGGGCGCTCGGTGCATCGCGCGGAACGATCGCTAGGCTCGGCATGGTCGAGACGATCGCTCTCGCCCTGCCCGGGGCGGTCGGCGCCGCGCTTGTCTTCCGGGGGTTCGTCGGGGGTCTGACCTCGGTCCCGCTGGTCGGCCACGCGGTGTTGCCGGGTGATCTGCAGGCTCCGTTCGCCTTCTGCCTCGGGTTGATCGTGGCTCACGCTCTGCTGGCCGGGGCGATCGCGGTCGCAATTGGGCGCCCTTCCGCGGCCACCTCGGTGCGACCGAGACCGATCGCGGGGCGATCGCGGGCGCGATGGTGGAGGGCGATTCCGCTTGGATTGGCGCTCGGTCTTGCGGTTGGGGGGGCCGCGGCTGGCGGCGAGAGTGGCGGGACGGCGATGATCATCGGATTGGTCTCGGCGGTGGCGGCGTTGCCGGTGGCCGGGCCCGGGTTGATGGCGCTGCTCGGTGGGGTGCTGGCGCGATCACCCTCGGTTTCAGGCCTGCTGGCCGGGCGTCGGCTTCAGTGGGATCCGGTTCGAATCGGGCGACCGTTTGGCCTCTGCGGCGCCATGGTAGTGCTCGCGATTGCGACCGTCTGCTACGTCGCCCTGGCTCGCTCGGTGGAGCCGACCCGGCTTCCCGCTGGCCCCGACGCAGCCGTCTCGGTGAGTTGGGCCGATCCTCACCGCGGCGATCTGGATTTGCTCGCCGACGAACTGGGGAGCGGGACGGTGGTCGGGCTGGTGCGCTCTCGGCTCGCGATCGACTGCTCCGAGCTCGCCGAGCAGGTGGGTTCGCTGCAATGTGACTCCGGCGGCGAGCAGGCAACCAAGTCCGGACTCGGCCTGCTGCGCAGGTTGCTTCCGGTTGAGTCCGTCTCCGGTTTTGATCCCGGCGCCTCGACTCGAACAGCGGATACCGCGGCCGTCTTTGATCACGGGTCGCTGCAAGCGCTCGATCGGCGCCTGCGGACGGCCGCCGATCGGGTGCTGGCGGCACCATCGCTCAGCAGCGCGTTTGACCTCGACTCGCAACCTTCCGAACTGGTTGGGTGGCTGACCGGGGCGATCTTGTTGGCTGGCCTTGCGCTCGCCTTCGGCGCCTTGCTGTTGGTTGTCGATGCCGTTTGCGGGCGCGTACCCAGAGCGGGCTATTCGCGGCGATTGGAGTCGCGCCGCGACGCTTGGTTTGGCTCGAGGCGGCGCTTTTTGTGCTTCCGTTTTGGACGCTGGCCGGGGCGGGGGCGCTGGTCGGCCTTTGTTTTGCGGCCCTGTTTATCGGCGGCACCGGGGTTGATCCCCCGGTCGCGGCGATCGGCGGCGTCGTCGCTACAGCTGGCGGGGCCGGGTTCGTGGGCGCCGGTGCGATCGCCTATCTGAGCTCTCGTGAGTCCGCCGCGTCGCGGCCGACGCTGACCAGGCAGCCGCCGGGCCGGTCGTGACAAATCGGCAGCCAAGTCCCGAGTCCGAAGTCGCGGTCCGTCGGTTCGCCATACTGCCCTTCGCAGATGTCGTACTACGTCACCACCCCAATTTTCTATGTCAACGGTGAGCCCCACCTCGGCCACGCATACAGCCTGATCGCCGCCGACATCTTTGCTCGCCATCACCGCCAGCGTGGCGAGGACGTGTTTTTTTTAACCGGCACCGACGAACACGGTGAGCCGGTCAGCCAGGCCGCCGAAAAGGCTGGGATGGCGCCGCGCCAGTTTGCCGACCTGCACGCCAAGGGCTTTCAGGCCCTCGTCCCGGCGGTCAACGCCAGCAACGACTTTTTCATCCGGACTACCGACCCGCGGCACATCAAGCGGGTCCAGGAGGTGATGCAGCGGGTTCACGACAACGGCTACGTCTATGAGGGCGAATACATCGGCTTCTACTGCCCGCGCTGCGCCGATTTCAAGACCGAATCGGAGATCGGCCCCGGGCATCGTTGTCCGATCCACGAGATCGAGCTGACCGAGGAGGCCGAGACGAACTGGTTCTTTCGACTCTCCGCCTTCGAAGAGCCGCTGCGGCGCCTTTACGCCGAGCGCCCCGATTGGGTGCTGCCCGAGTTTCGTCGTAACGAGGCACTCAGCTTCATCGAGGGCGGACTGCGCGACGTATCGGTCTCGCGGGCGCGGCTTGACTGGGGGGTGCCGCTGCCCTGGGATCCCGATCAGGTGATGTATGTCTGGTTTGACGCCCTGCTCAACTACTACACCGCGCTCGGCTTTGCCGACGCCGGCCGGGCGGACCTGACCGGGCGTTTTTGGCCGCCGCGGCACATCATCGCCAAGGACATCCTCAAGTTTCACGCCGTCTACTGGCCCGCCCTCTTGATGGCAGCGGGAATCGAGACCCCCCACAGCCTCTACATCCACGGCTACCTGTTGATGGACGACAAGAAGATGTCGAAGTCGCTCGGCAACGGGCTCGATCCGTTCGCGGTGATCGAGCGATTCGGCGCCGACTCGCTGCGCTTTTACTGCTTTCGCGAGGTCAGCTTCGGGCAGGACGGGTCGATCTCGCCGGTCGGCTTCGAGGCGCGCTACGAGACCGAGCTGGCGAACGATTTCGGCAACCTGGCGAGCCGGGTCCTGGCGATGGTGGAGCGCTACCGCGACGGGTTCGTGCCGGACGGCCGACCCGATCCGGCGGTGAGCGAGGCGCCGGACGGGCTCGCTTCGTTGCCGAGCGAACTGATCGACGCCTTTGACAACAGCGAGCTAAGCGCCGCTCTCGAGGTTATCTGGCGGCGGGTGCGGCGGCTCAATCGCTACGTTGAGGAGTCGGCGCCGTGGCAGCTCGCCAAGGCCGCTGATGGCGGCGACGCGGCGGCCCGGGCGGCGCTTGACCGGGTCCTCTACAACCTCGTCGAGGGATTGCGGGTCATCACGCTGGCGCTTTCCCCCTACATCCCGCAGTCGGTCGAGACCCTGCTCGACGCCCTCGCCGAGCCGGATCGCGCTCTCGCCGAGTTTGGCTCGCGATCCGGCGGCCAGATGGTCCGCCGGATCGCGCCGCTGTTCCCGAAGATCGACCCCGACAAGGCCGCGTGAGCGAGGCTCCGTGAGCGAGGCCCTGTGAGCGAGGTCCTGTGAGCGCGCCCGCGGTCGAGGTTCGTGGTCTGACCAAGAGCTACGGCGCGATCACCGCGCTTAGCGGGGTCGACCTGAGGATCGAGCCTGGCCAATTGGTCGGCCTGTTGGGGCCCAACGGCGCTGGCAAGTCGACCCTGACCAAGCTGATCTGCGGCCTCGTCAGACCGTCCGCGGGCAGCGCCACCGTGCTCGGCCATCCGGCCGGCTCGATGGCCTCCCGAGCGCGGATCGGCTATCTCGCCGAGCTGTTTCGATTCCCGCAGTGGCTCACCCCCGACGAGGTGCTGCGCCTGCATCAGCGCCTTGCCTGCTCAGGCGGCGGGGCCGTCGAGCGCGGCGCCCTTTTGGAGCGGGTCGGGTTGGTCGACCTTGGACCGCGGCGGGTCGGTGAGATCTCAAAGGGGATGGCGCAGCGACTTGGTCTCGCCCAGGCGATGATCGGCTCACCGCAGCTGCTGTTGCTTGACGAGCCGACCTCGGCGCTCGATCCGATCGGGCGGCGGCTGGTCCGCGACATCCTGGTCGGACTGCGCGAACGCGGCGCCTCGGTCCTGCTCAACTCGCACCTGCTGAGCGAGGTCGAACAGGTTTGCGACAGCGTCACGATCATCGACGCCGGTCGAGTCGTTGCCTCCGGATCGGTTGATGGGCTGCGCGGCGGCCGGGTCGTCGAGATCGAGACCGAGGCGGGGATCGAGCGATTCGAGGCGACCGACCGTGAGGCGATTCCAGCTCGGATTCGCGAATTGGTTGACGCCGGTCGCTCGGTCTACGGGGTCCGTGAGAGTGGCTCCAGCCTCGAAGATGCCTACCTCGAAGCGGTCAAAGGAGCGGGCGAATGAGCGCCGCGACGCTCAGCGCGCTCGCGGCGGGTCGGGCGATTGCCGGCTACGCGCTCCGCGAGAGCCTGCGCCGCCGCATTCTCGGGGTGGTCGGTGCGCTGACCGCGCTGTTTTTGGTCTTGTTCGCCCTCGGGGCACATTTTGCGTTTGAGGATTCGGGACGGGTCGGCAGCGAACTCAGCACCGACGGGAGCGGTTTCGCCGACTACCGGGGCGCGACCCTGCTCGGCCTGGCGATGTTCGCGACCCTGTTCCTTGGCGCCGTCCTCGCGACATTCCTCACCCTTGGGGTGGTCCGAGGTGACGCCGAGGTCGGCCTGTTGCAGTCGCTTTTGGTTCGCCCCGTCTCGCGGCGAACCATTCTTGTCGCCCGGCTTGCCGCCGCGACGATGATTGGATCGGCCTATGTGGCCGGGGTCTTCGCGATCTCGATTGGGATCACCGCGCTGTTTGGTGGCTACACCCCGGACAACCCGATCGCGGTGACGCTGCTTTTGGTCCTCGCGGTGATTGCGATTACCGCGATCTCGCTGCTCGCATCGGTCTTTTTATCCGGCACCGCCCAGGGGATCACGGTCCTGATGATCTACGGCTCCGGGCTGACCGCAGGGCTGCTTGGCCAGATCGGCGACGCGCTGCGGGCCGAGACCCTGGTCAATATCTCGAGGGTGACGAGTTGGGGGCTGCCCTTCGAGGCGCTCTACCAGCAGGCGCTTTACATGATGAGCGCCGACCGCTCCGCGATCAGCAAGGCCGTCTTGGGCCTCGGCCCGTTTGGCGGCGCCGTCCACTCCGGCCCGGCGCTCTACCCGTTTGTCGTCGCCTACCTGATCGCGATGATCGCGTTCGCCGCGTTCGCCTTCGAGCGCCGCGACATTTGAGGGAGGCTCGTCGGAGCGATGTCTGTTGGACGCTACGCCCCGAGCCCGACCGGACCGCTCCACCTCGGCAACCTTCGCACAGCGCTGTTCGCCTGGCTGTTTGCTCGCTCGGCCCGATCGCGCTTCGTCCTACGAATCGACGACCTCGACCCTGGTCGCTCGCGGCAGCATTGGGTCGAGCGCCAGATCGCCGATCTGGCGCAGATCGGGATCGACTGGGACGGCCCGGTGCTGCGGCAATCGCAGCGGGGCGACGCCTACGCGGCGGCGCTCGCCGGGCTCGAGGCCCGCTCGCTGCTCTATCCGTGTTTTTGTACCCGAGCCGAGATCCGACAGGCCGCCTCAGCGCCCCACCCCGGCGCGCTCACCGCGGCCGGGGGCGATCCCTACCCCGGCACCTGCCGTCAGCTCGACACCTCCGCCCGCGCTGCCCGCCGGGCCGCCGGGCGTCCGGCGGCGCTGCGAGTCCACGCTGCCAGCGATCCGGTCCGATTTGACGACCTCCTGCTCGGCCCCGGCGGCGGTCCGGTCGATGACTTTGTGGTCGCCCGCTCCGATGGAGTCGCCGCCTACAACCTCGCGGTGGTGGTTGACGACGCCGCCGCCCGGGTCGAGCAGGTGGTTCGCGGCGGCGATCTGTTCGAGACGACCGGGCGCCAAATCTGGCTGTATCGCGCGCTCGATCTCCCGGTCCCCGACTATGCGCACCTGCCGCTTTTGCTCGGCCCCGACGGGACCCGCCTTGCCAAGCGCTCCGGCGCCGCCACCCTGGCCGATCGAGCGGCGCTCGGCGAGGACGCCGGGACCGTCCGGGCGCGGCTCGCCGCCTCGCTCGGTCTCGGCCGCGCTACCGATCGCTTCAGCCCGCAGCAGCTGGTCGCTCGATTCGACCCAACCGCGCTTCGAACCGCGTCGAGGTAGGACGGTTTCGCTGTGCCGAGACCGGCGATCGGGTTCGGGGCTTGCCAAACAGGCGTGATACTTCGGGACGTGATCGATTCTCATGCTCACATCGGGCGCTGTGCAGCGCCGCCGGCAGCGGTCCTCGGCCGGGCGCGGGATGGCGGGGTGGGGAGGATCTTGGAGGTCGGGCTCGATGAGCAAAGCAACGCCGCGGCGATCGCGATCGCCGCGGCGCACCCCGAGGTGTTCGCGGCGGTAGGGCGCCACCCGAACGCGGCGGCCGGGTTCGACGACGATCGGGCCGCGGCGATCGAGGCGCTGGCGGCGCATCCGAAGGTCCGAGCGATCGGGGAGACCGGGCTTGACCTATATCGCGACGCGGCCCCGGTCGAGGCGCAGCGTCGCGCCTTCGCGGCCCAGGTAGAGATCGCGGCGCGGCTCGCCCTGCCGGTTGTGATCCACGTTCGCGATGGTGCCGGGCCTGGTGAGGGTGCGGCGGTTGCCGAGGTCTTCGAGACGCTGCGCCGCAGCGCCGGATCGCCGGTCATCTTGCATTGCTTCTCGGCGACCCCGGCGCGGGCGCTCGAGGCGGCCGAGTTTGGCTGGTACTGCTCGTTTGCCGGCAACGTCACCTACCCGAGCGCCGAGACCCTGCGGACGGCGGCGGCGCTTGTCCCCGATCACCTCATCCTGGTCGAGACCGACAGCCCTTACCTGGCGCCGGTGCCACACCGCGGCAAGAACAACGAGCCGGCCAATGTCACCTTGACCGCGGCGACGGTCGCGAGCGCCCGAGGTATCGGGATCGATCAGCTCGAGGCGCTGGTTGACGAGAACGCGGCGCGGCTATTTGGCTGGTGAGGTGGTCCGGCTCGGTCAGAACTTCCTCGCCGACTCGAACCTGCTCGAGGCGATCGTCCGCGCCGCCGATCCGATGCCGGATCAGGTCGTGCTTGAGATCGGCGGGGGCGAGGGAGCGCTCAGTGCGCTCTTGGCGCCCCGAGTCGGGCACCTTCACATCGTCGAGATCGACCAGCGGCTGCGCCAGGGGTTGCAGGGGCTGGCGGCCGAGCACGCCGCGATCGAGCTCCACTTTGGCGATGCGATGCGGCTTGATTTGGGCGAATTCTCGCCGCCGCCGAGCGCGATGATCGCGAACCTGCCGTATTCAGTGGCGGCGCCACTGCTGCTCGAAACGATCCGCCACGCCGGCTCGATCGAGCGCTGGACGGTGATGGTGCAGCGCGAGATCGCCGAGCGTTTTCGGGCCCGGGTCGGGACCCGGATCTACGGTGCTCCGAGCGCGATCGCGCAGGTCGGCTGCGAGGCGCGGATGCTGCGATCGGTCAACCCGGCGGTGTTCACGCCGCGGCCCCGGGTCGAGTCGGCGATCTTGCAGATTCGCCGCACCGGCCCGGCCCCGAGCGATCGGGTCTGCGATCTGATCCGCGACGCCTTCTCGCACCGTCGCAAGGCACTGCCGCGAGCGCTCGAGCTGGCGGTGAAGCGACGCGAGGCTGATGCGAAGCGCGCCCACGCGCCGTCGCCGCGGCCGCGCTCTGGCGAGATTCGCCATGCCGCGATCGAGGCGCTGCGGCGGCTCGGGATCCCCCCCGAGGCTCGGGCGGAGACCCTTGGCGCCGAAGATTTCGTCAGGCTGGCGGCGGAGATTCATGGTGCCTGAACCGATCGTCCTGCATGCCCCCGCAAAGCTCAACCTCGGCCTCAGGGTCGGGGGTCGGCGCGACGATGGGATGCACCAGATCGCTTCGCTTTTTGTGCCGCTCCTGCTCGGCGATCGGATTACGGTTGGCACGGTTCGCGAACCGCCCGTCGGTGGCGCCGATCAGGTCGTCTGCCCGGCCGTGTCCGGCCCCAACATCGTCGAGCCCGCCCTGGCGGCGCTGCGCCGTGGCGGTTGGCGGGGTCCGCCGCTTCGGGTCGAGATCGAGAAGCGAATCCCGATCGCGGCTGGGCTCGGCGGCGGCAGCGCCGACGCGGCCGCGCTGCTCAGCATCGCGGCAACCGAGGCGGGCGGGATCGCTCGGCGGGCCTTGCCGCGGGCTCAGGTGGCCGAGATCGCGCTGCGGCTTGGCGCCGATGTGCCCTCGCAGCTGAGCCCGCGCGCCCAGCTGGTCGGCGGGATCGGCGAGGTCTTCGAGCCGACCCCGGCTCCGCGCTCGCTCGGGGTGGTGTTGATCCCAAACCCCGAGGGCCTTGGCGCCGGGCAGGTCTACGCGACCGCCGACCGGCTCGGCAGCACGATTTCCGCGACTGAGTTGGCGCGGGCCAGCGAGCGCATGCGTGCCCTCTCGGCGAACTCGGGGTGGGACCCGCGCGATACCCCCGAGGCGATGGTGAACGACCTCGAGCCCGCCGCCTGCGCGCTGCGC
Source organism: bacterium (assembly GCA_023251975.1). Taxonomy (GTDB): domain Bacteria; phylum Actinomycetota; class Thermoleophilia; order Solirubrobacterales; family 70-9; genus JAHEXU01. The sequence continues at coordinate 10,382 of JAHEXU010000053.1, forward strand.
CCGGCAATCGCAGAGGTGCTGGAGATCCTGCGCGAGATCGGCGCCGGGGTGGCGGCGGTCAGTGGATCGGGCCCGACGGTCTACGGCCTGTTCGATGACCGCGCCGCCGCCGAGATTGCCGCCGCCGCGCTGCCGAACCGCTACGCCGCCGCGATCGTCACCGCGATCGACCCCGGAGTTGGCCGGTGAAGCTGCCCGAGACCGCCGACGAGCGCCGTCGCTTGGCGATATTCGCCGCCCTTGGGCTGGCCGCCTTTGCCCTCTTTCACAGGCTCTCCGGATCAATTGATGTCGAGTCGTTGCTCGAGGATCTCTCCTCCAGCCTCGGTGCTTGGACCTATTTGCTGGTTGGCGGTCTCGCCTTCTTGGAGACCGGCGCCTTCGTCGGCCTGATCGCCCCTGGTGAGGCGGCGATTGTGCTCGGTGGCGCGGTCGCCGGGCAGGGCGATACGAGCCTCGCCTTGATGATCGCGATCGTTTGGTTTAGCGCCTGGCTTGGCGACACCGCCAGCTTCTTTATCGGTCGCCGGCTGGGGCGCGAGTTCATCCTTCGCCACGGCCCCCGCTTCCACCTCGGCGCCGAGCGCTTTGATCAGGTCGAGTCGTACTTCGACCGACACGGCGGCAAGACGATTCTGATCGGCCGCTTTGTCGGGGTGGTCCGCGCCCTGGCGCCGTTTGTCGCCGGCAGTTCGAAGATGGAGTACCGCCGGATGCTGCCGTTCAGCGTGCTCGGTACCGGCCTGTGGGGCTCAGCCTTTACCCTGATCGGCTTTTTTGCCTCGAAGAACATCGGCGCGGTGCTCGATTCGGCGGGGCGGATCACCTTCCTCTTGGCGACCGCGATTGTGGTCATCGTCTCGATCGTCGTGGTGGTGCGGCGCCTTCGCGAGCCGCTTGCCCGGGCAAAGCTGGTTGCGGCGATCGAATCGAACCAGCTCGGCGCCCGCGCTCTGGTGGCGCTGCGCCGAATCGAGCCGCAGTTGCGCTTCCTCGCCAACCGCCTCACCCCGGGCGAGCTCGGTCTCGAGCTGACCGGCCTGCTGGCCGCGGCGGCGGTTGGCGGCTTTGCCTTTATCGCCTACTTCGGGGAGTTCGACGCGGCCTCGGGCGCGACCTCGACCGATCGCGCCGGCTTCGATGTCGTCCGCCAAATCGATGCCCGGTGGCTGACCGATCTTGCCAACTTCGTCACCGACTTCGGCGACACCGGTCTGCTCACCGTCGCGATCGCGGCCGCCGCCGTGGTCTTGGGATGGCGCCGAGCCTGGCCTGAACTGACGATCTTGGTGATCTCGGTGGGCGTCCTTCACTTCGGGGTCGACGCTGCCAAGCAGGCGGTCGAGCGTCCCCGCCCGGCCGCGGCGCTTTTCAACGTTGAAGGCTTCGCCTATCCGAGCGGCCACGCCGCCTACTCGGTCTTCTACCCCTGGCTCGCGATGGCCGCGACGGTCCGTCTCAAGCCCGCCGCCCGGTTCGCTGGCCCCCTGATCGTGATCGGCTTTGTGGCCGCGGCGGCGATCGGTCTGAGCCGGGTTTACCTGCGGGTTCACTACCTCAGCGATGTGGTCGGCGGCTGGGGGTTCGGGGTCGCAGTGTTCGCGGCGGTCAGCGCGATTGTCATGGTCTTCGCCCACTTGCGCCACAATCAGGGTGATGGCCCTGACCGATCGGGATCTTGATGCTGCTCGCCGGGCTCGCGCCTGAACAACTGATTTTCGCGATTGCCGGGCTGATCAGCCTGCTCGCGTTCACCGTCTTGATCTTGGCGCCCGCGATCGGCTCGTTCAGCCGTGGCTGGGAAAAGGCGACCGCGGCCTTGCTGTCGGTTTTCATCCTGGTCGCTCTGATCGCGATCGGAATCGGTTCCGGCCTGCTGATCGTCTACCACTGGGACGCCATCTCCAGTCATCTGCCGTGAGTGCGCCCGCCAGCAATCCCGCGCAGTTGCTCGACGCGCTTTCGGAGGCGGTCGAGTCGGGGGCCGGGCTGCCGGCGATCACCCGGGCTGCGGCTCGGGTGATGGAGGCGAGCTTGATGCTGCTCGACCGCGCCGAGGCGGTGTTGGCGCTGGCTGATGTCAGCGCCGCGCAGGAGCGGGCGCTTTTGGGAAAGCGGGCCGGGGTGGAGGTGCTGGAGTTGCGGGTCGCCGATGAGCCGGTCGGGGAGCTGCGCTACGTGTCGGTCGAGGGTGGCGAGGTCTCGCTGTCGGTGCGGCGGATCGTGGTTACCTTGCTGGCGCTCGAGCTGGAGCGCTCCCGCGGCCCCGAGATCGCGAGCGAGGAGGTGGCGCGCGACTTCGTCCGCGCCGTCTTGGCGCGCAGCGTGACCGATCGCGACGACATCGTCGCGCGCGCCTCCGGGCTCGGGATCGCGGTCTCCGACGGGGCCGGAATCCTGGTTGTGCGGGCGGTCCCGACCAGCGCTCAGACAATCGATTGGCGGGCGCGACTGCTGGCGCTGGTCGAGCGGACCCTGCGCTCGCTTGGTCGCGGCGCGATCGCGGCGCTTTTGGAGGCGCACGAGGGCCCGCGGCACGAGGGCGATGTCGCCGAGCTGGCGGCGATCATCCCGGCGCCCGAGCCGGCGCTGATCGCGAAGGCGGCGAATGCGCTCTCGTTGGAAGCGCCAGAGTCGATGCCGACCTTCACGATCACGATTGGATTCAGTCGGATCGCCGCCGATCCGGCCGACCTCTACCGGGCCGGTCGCGAGGCGATGCTGGCGACCAATGTCGCCGCCGCCGAAGGAAACGCCGTCTTGGCCTTCGAGGCAACCGGCTCCTACCGGCTGCTGTTGCCCGCGATGAGCGAGGACCCGAGCGAGCTTGAGGCTTTTTACAAGGAGACCGCGCATCCGCTGGTCCTGTACGACGAGCAGTACGAGACCGACCTGCTGGCGACCGTCGAGGCCTACCTCGACTGCGACGGCAACGTCACTCCGACCGCCGCCAAGATGTTCACCCATCGCCACACGATCCGCTACCGGCTGGAGCGGGTCAGGGAGCTGACCGGGCACGATCTGACCTCGACCGAGGGGCGCGAGAAGCTCGGCCTCGGGATCAAGTCGATGCGGGTGCTCGGAATCGCGCGTCGTCGCGGCCCCGCCCAGGAGGACGGTGCCGCTGGCGCGGCGCTGCGGAACCCTCGCGCCCCCGGCGACTGAGCGTCCGGCGCCGGTCCCGCGCCGGAGCGAGCGCGAACTCCGGGGGAAGGGCTCGAACCCTCACTTCGAGGACCAAAACCTCGTGTGCTGACCAGTTACACCACCCCGGAAGGGGGGCGTGGAGTGTAGCTAGGGGGCCAGGACGATCCCATCAACCCCGACGACGCTGTCGCCGGAACCGGAGCCGGACTACGATTTGCCCGGTGAGCGCGCCGATCGCCCTGATCATGGCAGCGGGGGAGGGGACTCGGATGAGGTCCTCGCTCCCGAAGGTTTTGCACCGCGTCTGCGGTCGTCCGCTGGTGCAGTGGCCGATTGCGGCCGCCCGTCAGGCCGGGGCCGAGCGGGTCGCGGTGATCGTCTCCCCCGATCGCAACATCTCCTCGGCGTTGAGCGGCGATTTCGGCGATCTCGAAACGGTCGTCCAGGCGCGCCCCGACGGGACCGGTGGCGCGATCAAGGCTGCCCTCGCGGTGATCGAATCGGCCGACCCCGCCGCCGCGGTGATTGTCTTGTCGGGCGACGTGCCGCTGGTTTCAAGCGAGGTGATCGGCGAGCTCTTGGCGGCGTCGCGAGGCGACGGCGTTGCGGCGGTCCTCGCCACCTCGGTGCTTGCCGACGGCGCCGCCTACGGGCGGATCGTTCGTGACCGCTCGGGCGAGTTCGTCGCGATCGTCGAGGCCAAGGACGCGAGCCCTGAGGAGCTTGCGATCAACGAGATCAACTCCGGTACCTACGTTTTCACCGCCGGGACGCTGATTCGCGCCCTCGCCGAGATCAGCGACGACAATGCGGCCGGTGAGTACTACCTGCCCGATGTCTTGCCGTTGATTGCCGCCGCCGGCCGCATCATCGCGCACCCGGTGGCCGATGTCGCGGTCAACCTTGGGGTCAACACGAAGGCCGATCTGGCGCTGGTCGAGGCCGAGGCGCGGCGCCGGATCATGCACCGCCACATGCTATCCGGAGTTACTATTACGGATCCGTCATCGACCTGGATCGACATCGAAGCGACGATCGGCCCCGAGGTCAAGCTGTGGCCGGGGACCCTGATTCGCGGCCGCTGCGAAATCGGCGCCGGGGCCGAGATCGGTCCGCATACAACGTTGATCGATTCGCGGATCGGGCCCGGCAGCCGGGTGATCCATTCGCACCTGATCGAGTCCGAGGTCGAGGAGGGCTGCTCGGTCGGACCGTTCGCCTACCTGCGCCCGGGCGCACACCTCCATCCGGGGTCGAAGGCAGGCACCTTCGTCGAGATTAAGAAGTCCGAGATCGGCCGCGGCGCCAAGGTGCCGCACCTCTCCTATATCGGCGATGCCGAGGTCGGCGAGAACGCCAATCTTGGCGCTGGGACGATCACCGCCAACTACGACGGCTTTGAAAAACATCGCACCAAGATCGGCGCCGACGCTCGCATCGGAGTCGACACCGCGCTGGTCGCGCCGGTCGAAGTCGGCGAGGGGGCGTACACTGGCGCCGGGTCGGTGATCTCCGCCGACGTTCCGGCGGGCGCGCTTGGGATAGTTCGCGCCAAGCAGGTCAACGTCGAGGGCTACACCGAGCGCAAGGCAAAGGAAGCGGAAAGGGATTCGTAATGTCGCCCACCACGGTTGAGCAACCCGCCACCTCGGCTGCCGCCGCGGTGGTCAGCTCAATTCCGCACGACTACACAAAGCGGCTGATGGTGTTCGGCGGTCGCGCCTCGAAGGGGCTGGCGGCGCGGATCGGCGAACGGCTCGATGTCGAGCTCGGCTCGGTCGAGCTCAAGACCTTCCGCAACGGCGAGGTTTACTGCCGCTTCAACGAGTCGATTCGCGGCGCCGATGTCTTTTTGGTCCAGTCGACCGCGGGCAATGAGAGTGAGGGCCTGACCGCAAACGATGCGCTGGTCGAGCTGCTGGCGATGGTTGACGCCGCCAAGGGCGCCTCGGCGCACCGGATCATCGCGGTGATGCCGTGGTATGGCTACGCCCGCCAGGACAAGAAGTCGGCGCCGCGCGAGCCGATTACAGCCCGGGTGGTCGCGAAGTGCCTCGAGGCGATCGGGGTCGACCGGGTCTTGACGATGGACCTGCACGCCGGCCAGGTCCAGGGCTTCTTTGAGGTTCCGGTCGATCACATGACGGCGATGCCGCAGCTCACGCAGTGGTTTGCCGACAACTACTCGGCCCGCGATCTGGTGATCGTCTCGCCCGACGCCGGACGGGTCAAGACGGCTCGCAACTTCGCCCGCAAGATCGGCTGCCACTGGGCGGTGATGGAAAAGGAGCGCCCGGCCCAGCAGGTCGCCGAGATCGGCTATGTGGTCGGCGAGGTGGCCGACAAGACGGCGGTCCTGGTCGATGACATGATCGACACTGCTGGGACTCTTTGCGCTGCCTCCAAGACGGTCCTTGAAGCGGGCGCCGCCAGCGTCATCGCGACCGCCACCCACGGGGTCTTCTCTGGCAACGCCTACGAGCGGATCGCGGGCTCGAAGATCGAGCGGATCGTCGTCACCGACACGATCCCGCTGCGACCCGGCGCTCCGGCAACGATCACCGTCCTCTCGACCGCCCAGACCCTGGCCGACTCGATCCGCCGCATCTTCAGCGACGATTCGGTCTCCGAGATCTTCGCGGGCGAAAATCAGCTCTTCTGAGCCCGGATTGGCGCTTCGCGCTGCTCGAACAGGCAGCGCCCCTGGTGTCGCGAAGACAGCGCCGGCGATCACGACGACCGGCGCCCGCGCGGCGATAAAACCCGGATATGATCGACTGGCTCGAACCGCGCGGATGCTAGCTCGGACCAGCGGTCGCGGATCCAGAGACCTCGCGACCGTCGTTCATTCGCGCCCGGACCGGCACCGAGGAACCGGGCGTCATCAGCCCTACAGATCTCAACAACCCCCGCCACCGTGTCGACTCGCACCTTCGTGCGCATCACCCCTCGGTGGGCGAGCGAATTGATCGGGTGGTCGGTCAGCCAGTTGACGAGGCCGTCGAGATCCGCCCGCTTGATCAACGAGATGTCATCCGCCAGTCGTGGCGTCCCGTCGTCTTTGGCTCCGATCAGCAATGTCCCGCCGTCGGCGTTGAGCATCCGCCAACTGTCTTGACGAGGCGTCCTCGATCCGCGTGTCCTTTCTCGCCTCGCGAAGGTTCCAGCGTGCGGTCCACTTGAACTCGCAGTTCGACATCTCCCCGCCTGCGATCATCTGATCTGTCGGGATCGCGAACGAGGCGTCCTTGGGCTTGCGGAGTCTTACGGCGAGGCGCTTGGCGTAGGCGTCATGCGCTTGATCGGCAGTCAGGCTCAGCTACGGCCGGATACTGCGCTATCCGGCCCCAGTGAACATCCTCACCGGGCCGGTCGCGAAGAACATGATCCAGGCGTTCTTCGCCGTGCCGGATCTGGGAGAAGCTGAAGGCCGGTATCGAGAGCAACCTCGCGAGCCTTCCCGACCAACATCGCGAGAGCGCGCAGAACGGACTCGCGGCAGCTGTTGAGGGGATCAGACTCGAGCAGGCTGGCGACGACGTTCCGGAGGAGCTGGCCGCTGCCGTACGGGCAGCCGACGACCAGATGTTCAGCAAGCTGCGAGCGCAGCTTGGCCTCGATCAATTCACCTCCGTCAACGTCGGCGCTGCACCCAGCGCCCCGGAGGTCCTTGAACTCTTCCACGCCATCGGGATCCCGATCGGCGAGCTCTGGGGGATGTCTGAGACGTGCGGCGTGGCGACCGCCAACGTGCCCGGCCAGATTAACCTGGATACACCGAACCGACCGGCGAATCCGCCCCCCATCGCGGCGCCGGGAGCCGATTCGCGCCCACCCCCGGGGCACCACCCCGCGGGTGTTCACCAATCGACCCCCGACTTGGCCTGGAAAGCGGCTTCACTCGGCCGGTTCGGTGGATCCAGGATTAACCTTGCGCTGATCGTGCTCGACCCCGACTACGCGCCCGCATGGGCCGCCAGGCACGCCATCGACGGCCGAATCAGCGACGACGCGCGCGTTATCGCCGCCGTGCAGGAAGGCGTCGACGCCGCCAACGCGCGACTCGCCCGGGTCGAGCAGATCAAGTACTTCAAGGTCCTCGCCGAGGATTGGATACTCGGTGCACCGCCACGACCCGCTCAATCTCCTCGAAGCTCAACAACTCCCCCCGCTCCAGCCAAGGCAACCCTCCGCCAGCATGCAGTACTGACACCGAAAGTTGCACCGATCGGTCACCGACGCCCGCAGGTCCGTGATCTCCCGGCCGTGGGCGTCGCGGAGCGGGCTATCGGCCGCATCTAAATCGTCGCTAAAGCTCGCGCCCGTCACCCCGCGACGATCGCAGGTGGCGGTAGTAGGCCCGGTTGGTCGCACCCGCCTAACTCGCCAACTCGTGGCAGACTTCGTGGCATACGTGGCGTCGCTCTTCGCCGCTCTTCGTTATTCTTCCCGCCATGACCGCGATTTCCCCACGCCGCCCGATCCGCACCGGCTTCATCAGTTGGGCTCATGACGACGCCAGCCTGGTCACCGCGCTCCTTCACCTGCTGAAGTCGCGGCTGTCGATCCGCACCGAGTACGAGCTTAACGTTTGGTGGGACCGACAGCTGATCGTCGGTCGGCCGTGGAAAGGCCAGATCCTCGATCAGATCGATCGCGTCGCCTTCGGCCTGATGTTCGTCTCGAACGCGTTCCTCGCGAGCGGCTTCATCCGCCGCGAAGAAGTCAGGCCCTTGGTGGCCGATCGCCGGGCCTTTCCGGTTCTGCTGGAGGCGGTTCCGCTCGAGAACGTCACGACCCACGGCCTTGCGGAACTCGAGATATACCATTGGGGACCGTACGGAACGTTCCCGGATCGCTCCTTCGCGGAGACAGGCGGGAACAACCGCAGGGCGTTCGCCGACGGGATCGTCGAAGAGCTGATCCGGTTCTTGAGGCAGGTCGACGATGAGGCCGGACGAGGCACTCTCTGATGGGCCGGCGGATCGACCCGCGCAGCGCTGCCCCCCTTCTTCGTCGACTGGAGCGCGAGGCTGGCGGGCGCAAAGAGCTCGGGCGCCGCGCCGGAGCGCTTGCGGCCCTCGCCGAGGCCGCACGCCCGAACGACGGCTCGCTGCCGCTCGACCGCGTCGTCGCAAGCCTGTTCTGCGACGACACGAAGGGCGTCGAGCGCTTCCGCGACTTCCGGCGCCGGCTCGGTGAACTGGCCGGTGCGAAGGGGATCGAGCTGACGGTCGAGGTCGACCGCGACAACCGCGCCGACGCGACCGACCGCCGCTGCTGGTTTGAAGACACCGCTGAGATCTCGAAGTGGCTCGCGGAGATGTCACAGACCAAGGTCGAGGGTGGGCTCGCAGGGAACGAGGTCGGGCTGACTGCGCAGTCCCGGGTGTTCCAGGTCGCCGTGCTCAGATCCAAGCGAGCGCAAGGTTCGGAGAAGCTGCGAGAGCTGCTCGAGACGAGGCTTGTGGCGAGCCCCGCCGCCGACTTCGTGGTGGTTCCGTCCGCTCCGCCGGCCGGGACGAAGCGGTTGCTCACCGCCGACGCGATCCGGCGCGCCGACTGCGTCGTCTGGCCCGTCACGCCGGAGGTACTCGCATACGAGGCGGCGCCGGTCCGGAATGAAAACCAGATCCTGATCCCTGTCGCGATCGACCGGATCGAGCAGGACGAGCTGGCCGGGTCGGTCGTCTTCTATATGAACGGCACCAAGGCGCTCGGGGAGACCAACAAACCCGCAGCCTTCGCTGACCAACTGCGTGATCTGGTCGTCGCACACGCGCGCGGGGACTACGAGGGAATCGAGCGGCACGCCCGCCTCGCGAGCGTACTGAGCGATACCCCGGGCCTGCGCGAGGAGGAGCTCGTCCCGCTATGGGCGGCAGGGCTCGGCGCCCGGGCTGACCTCCTCAGGCCGGCCGCGAGCCAGACGGCGGACGGCGAGCATCCAGGGACGACACAAGGAATCGAGGTCCAGGCGGCGCTGCGATCCTGGCTGACCAAGACCGACTCGCGGAACCTCCTCCTGTTTGGCGAGCTCGGGATGGGCAAGACGACATCCTCGCTGCTGTTCACCCGCGAGTTGCTGCGAGCCCACGAGTCCGATCCCGCCGCACCCCTTCCGATCTACCTCGACCTGCGTGACCTGCGCGGGACCGACATCAGCGGCCTCCGGCTCGAGCAGATCATCGAGGCGGTCGTCCAACGCGCCTGGAGGCAACGGACGCCACCGCCAACGGGCGGCGAGATCATCGACCTCGTGCACCGTGAGGGAGCGGTAATCGTCTTCGACGGGCTTGACGAGGTTCTCGTCCGTCTTGAAGCTGGCGCCAAGGGTGCGTTCGTCGCGGAGCTGCGACGGGCGCTACCGCCTCCGCGCCGTGCAGAGGACGGCACCCTGGTCCACGATCCGGGCTCCGGCCGCGTCATCTTCACCTGCCGAACTCACTACTTCCGCGACGTGACAGCCCAGCGCGGCGCCTTCAGCGATGGCGATCGAGGCGCATACGACTATCTCGACCACACGA
>JAHEXU010000054.1 GCA_023251975.1 bacterium
CACCGACGCGGCCCCGGCCGCGCGTAGACACACGACCCCGACTCGCCAGATCGCTGGAATCCCCTGCTAACTAGCGCTATTTCGGGCGTTCGTGTGCCTCTCTTCTGCGGAACTCCGGCTTTTGGCTTGCAAACTGCCAGCAGACCGTGAACCAGACGGTCAGCGGCGTCCGAGTGCGATCGAAGATCGTGCCCGCAGTTACCGAGGAGCGCCTACCGCAGCCTCGGCACTCGTAGCGCCGGTCCGCGAGCCTCCAGGTCGTCGGGTGCGCGCATTGTCGGCAGATGAAGCCATCGGGCCAACGGAGCCAGTCCAGGTAATCGAGGCAGTCGGAGTCGGTGCGAAACCAGGCCTGGAACTCGCCCAGCGAGCGCGGGTAGTGCTTTCCGGCTTGAGGAGCGAAGATCCACCGATCATACTCCGGTTAGATGGATACCCCACTTCGGCGGTTTTGGAGCGAAAACTTCAGGCTAGAGCGCTTGGCACCACCGCGTTGCCGAGCGCACCCACCCCACCGGGTTGGCTCGCCGTGTATCTGCCGGGTTGGAGCGAGCCGATGCCGGCAGGTAGCCTGCCCGGTTGATGGCGAACCCGATCCTGACCGCCGCAATCGATGCCGCCGCGTCGGGCGTTGACCTGAGCGCCGAGCAGGCTGGCGATCTGCTCACCGAGGTGATGGAGGGCCGCTCGTCCGACGCCGAGACCGCGGCGATTTTGATCGCGCTTCGAACCAAGGGGGAGACGGTCGACGAATTGGTCGGCTTGGCTCGGACAATGCGGCGGCTCGCCTCTTCGGTGGCGTCCTCGCGCCTCGATCTGATCGATACCGCCGGGACCGGGGGAGGCGCCTCGACCTTCAATATCTCGACTACAGCTGCCCTGATCGCTGCCGGCGCGGGCTGCGCGGTCGCCAAGCACGGAAATCGCTCCAGCACCTCGAAGTGCGGCTCGGCTGATCTGTTGGAGGCGCTCGGGGTGCGGATCGACCTGAGTGGGGTCCAGGTCGGTCAGTGCATCGATCGGATCGGCTTCGGCTTTATGTTTGCGCCCGCGCACCACACCGCGATGCGTCACGTCGTCCCGGTTCGAAGGCAGCTCGCGGTTCGGACGATTTTCAACTTTCTCGGACCGCTGACCAACCCAGCCGGGGCACGACGCCAGGTGATCGGGGTCTCCGACCGCCGCTTTCAGGCGACCGTCGCCGAGGCGCTGGCCGAACTCGGTTGCGAGCACGCCCTTGTTGTCAGCTCGTCTGATGGCCTTGACGAGTTCTCGATCGAGGCGCCGAGTGAGCTGTTCGAAGTGCGTGGCGGCGATGTCAAGGGTTCGAGCTTCGATCCGGCCTCGCTTGGGGTCGCGATCGAGGCCGGGAGCGTCGCCGCTGCGATTGCCGGCGGCGAGCCCGCCGAAAATGCTGCCCTGACCGCGTCGATTCTCGATGGCGCCCCCGGGCCGGGCCGCGAGGTGGCCGCCCTGAACGCGGGCGCTGCGATCTACGTCGCCGGGCGAGCTGGTTCGCTCGAGGCCGGTTACGGCGCGGCGTTGGCGGCAATCGATGGCGGCGCGGCGCGGCGGGTGCTCGATCAACTGGTGAGCGTGAGTCGCGAAATGGCCAACAGCGGCTAGCCTCTAATCGAATGGGAAGGCTCGTAGAGCTTGTTGAGGCGGCCCGCGATGCCGCCGAGAAGCGGAGTCGATCGACCTCGATCGCAGCGCTTGAGGCGCAAATCGCGGCCCGGCCCTCGCGGGCTCCGTTCAAGGAGGCCCTGGTTCGACCCGGGCTCTCGGTAATCGCCGAATTCAAGCGCGGCTCGCCGAGCGCGGGCGAGATCCGCGCCGGCGCATCGGTTGCCGAGATCGTTGCCGGGTACGAGCGGGCGGGCGCCGCCGCCCTCTCGATTCTGACCGACGAGCGCAACTTCCGAGGCAGCCTCGGTGACCTCCGCAGCGCCCGGGCCGAGAGTGAATTGCCGATTCTCCGCAAGGACTTCATCGTCGATGGCTACCAGGTTCTCGAAGCCGCCGCCGCCGGCGCTGACGCTGTATTGCTGATCGTGGCGGCGTTGAACGATCGACGCTTCGCCGAGCTCTATGCGCAGACTCGTGACCTCGATCTCGATTGCCTGGTCGAGGTTCACGACGAGACCGAGCTGGAGCGGGCGCTAGCCCTCGATATCGAGGTGATCGGGATCAATAATCGCAATCTCGACACCCTCGAGGTCGACACCGAGACAACCCCGGAGCTGATGGCGAGCGTCCCCGCCGGGAAGACCGTGGTCGCCGAATCCGGTTACCGAAGCCGCGACGAGATTGAAGAGTTGGAGCGGATCGGAGTCGACGCGGTCCTGATCGGCGAGACCCTGATGCGCGCTCCCGACCCGGAGGCTCAGCTGCGCTGGCTGACCCGCGACGAAGGGTCAGCCCGCGAACGCTCCGCGTAGCGGCGGCGCCACGGCGCTCCGCGCCAGATCCCCGCCCAATCGCGGCTTAGGCAGCCATCTCGTAGACGCCGGCGAGGCCGCGGATCTCCGCGTAGACGCGCTCGTCGCGGGCCTCGTCGATGACCGGCTTTCTGATCGCGCCGAGCGCCCACGCCTGCTGCTCGGGTGTCGATGAGGCCTTGCCGTAGAGGTCGATCGCGGCGGTGGAAAAATCGCGAACCAGCCACTCGAAGATCACCTCGACGATGTCGTCGGGGGTCCCCTCGAGATCGGCGCATTCGAGGATCAGCTGGGCGTAGGGGATGAGCGTGAACAGTTGTGCCAGCGATTGCTGGAAATCGAGATCGTCCGACATCTGTTCGGGCGTCAGCGGCGCGACCTGGACCATCTCGACCAGGGCTTCCGCCTGTTCACGCAGTAGCGCCACGTTTGCGAACTCGGCCCGCGCCTCAAAGACCGGGCGCCAGTCAGGGAAGGCGATCCGACTCAACCCGCGGGTCGGGCCCTGGGCAAAGAGGAACTCGTCGTCGGCGGCGTCGTCGCGCTTTGGCGCGGGCTCCAGCGGCGCCGCGCCGAACAGGTAGCCGGGCAGGAACTTCAAGGTCAGCGCCCGGTTCACATGGACGGTTCCCTCGAGCTTTGGGAGCCCCCCGATGATGTTCTTGGCGGCGTCGAAGTAGCTGTCGCGCTCGAACCCTTTCGCCGAAATTACCTCGCCGAGCAGGCTGACGATTCGCTCGCCCTCGGTCGTCACCTGCATCTTGTTGATCGGCGTGTAGAGCAGGTAGCGGCGATCCTCGAGCGTGGCGTTACGGACGTAGTCGACCGCGCGGGCGCCGTAGAGCTTCGCCGCCAAAAGTCGCGCGTAGGCCTCGGTGAGGATCCGCCGGACCTGGCCGAATTCGGTTACCCGCTTGCCGAACAGGACTCGGTTTTCGGCCTGGTTGATCGTCTCGTAGTAGCAGTGCTCGGCCATTCCGATCGCGCAGAAGCCGAGGTTGAACTTGCAGACGTTGATCGTGTTGAGCGCCGCCTCGAAGGCCTCGCGCCCGCTGTGCAGGATGTCCTCGGGGCCGACCGGATAGTCGTCGAGTTCGAAGGCGCTGACATACATCTGCCCGCGGACCACGTTGCGAATCAGCCGGTATGCCGGATGCGAGCTGTCGGCTGCGAAGAACAGGTAGCCGTCGGGCCCCTCGACATCGGCCCGTCGGCCGAACACCGAGACCATTCCGGCGAGGTTGCCGTTGCCGATGTAGTACTTGCCGCCGCTGGCGTGAAAGCCGCCGCCGCCGTCCGGGGTCAGGAGCATGTCGGTCTGGTAGATGTCGGCGCCGTGCTCGCGCTCAGACAGCCCGAAGGCAAAGATCGCACCCTCCTCGAGCAGCTTTGCGGCGCGGGCCCGCGCCGCCGCGTTGTCGCTTTGCCAGATCGGGCCGAGTCCGAGCGCGGTCACCTGCCAGGCGTACCAGTAGGGCAGTCCGTAGAAGCCGAGGATCTCGTTGAAGCGCGCGTTGCGCCGGGTGTCCCAGCGCTTCGCCGTGTCGCCGCCGCCATCGCGCGCCGGCGTCAGCAGCGTCGCGAATGCTTTCTCGCGCGCCAGGAACGCGATGAAGTCGGAGTACCACTCGTCGCTGCGGGTCTCGGCCATCACGGCGGCTTTGCCCTTCGACTCGAACCACTCGATCGTTACCCGCAGCAGATGCGCCGTCGCCGTGTCGAACCCGTCGGCGTCGTAGCGGGCAGGGTTGAGAAATCGCTGCGCACTCGCAGCCGTTGCGGTCTCGCTCATCGCGCCAGCATCTCAGATTCGGTTGATCTCACGAGTCCTCCGCACCGGCTTGCGGCGAAACCGGGCACGGTCGCTCTGCGCGTCGGCTGCGGCGCCTGGCAACTCGGCGGCGTCGCTTGCCGCCGACGCGTAGGAGCGGGCGTCCCGATCGTTTCGGAGGTAGGGGAAGCACGGCGATCGAACCTTCGTGCCCGCCACCGGCACCGCGTGACCCCCTGATTCTCATACAGCCTGCGGACCCACGCCATGTTTTTGGGGGCCGATCCTGTCCGTGCCCCACACGGTGTGGCACGCGGGGACCTTGCCGCCGCCGACGGCTACTCGCGGCCGTTCCGTGCCCACAGGGTGGCGAGGATGATCGCGACGCCCATCAAGACAAGCGTGCCTCCGGCGAATACCGGGGTGACGCCGCCGCCTGAGACGAGGATCAAGGCGACGCCGCCGACGATCAGGAGAGCCGCACCGAAGGCGAACGGTCCGAGCGACTCCTCGGGCTCGGCCTCGGGTGCCTCGGCCTTCATCACCTGACGCTGAGTAGTGTCCATGTCTACCGCCTGTCGAATCTCGATCGAACTGGCATCGAGTATAGACCTCGGCGCTGCGGCGCAACATCGATCCGAGGCGGAGTCGCGCCGTCGGCACGTTCCCCACTCAGGTGCGGCAAGCGCATCCGTATCGGGCTGGCTCGCAACGGTCGCCTCAAGCACTCGTCGCCCGGCACGACCGCCGCCGCCGGCTGACGTAGGCGGCTGGCCAGGTGATCGCGTCAGTCGGCAACTCCGCTGGCCAACCGGCTCGGTTTCTGCCTGAACTCCTGTTTTGGTCTCGGAGCGGGACTCGACCCGGCCCGGCGGCTCGGGCTAATTTGCAGCCAGCGCTCCTTGCTGACTCGATGGGCGTGCCAACGGATCACGCCGGTGTCGCATTGCGGATAGCTGTCTTGTTGGAAGCGTAGTTTGCCAACTGCGTCGGCTCCGTATACGTGGCCGACCCACAGCGTGTATTGCTTCTTGGCTTCGAACTCCCGTCGGAAGGAATTGTCAATCAGGGGAGTGCGGCTAAAGCCGGCGAAGACGCCATAGGCCACCAATTCTCCGTTCCGATCTTGGCACCTGACGTTTTTGGTCTCGAACCGGGCGTCTTTGATCTTGCCTTCCGAGACGCGGAACTTGACCCCGGCTTGGTGCTTGGGCCCCTGGCCGACGTAGTAGACGGTGCCCGGCGCGTGTCCGGTTGCGGTCGCCGTCAGGGAACCCAATGCCGCGATCAACGCGATCGATCCGGTCAGCTTCTTCATAGGCGCGCTCTCCTCGGGTTGATTGCTGGCGACAAGCATAAGGGATTCTCAGCAAATGATTGGTACTTGCTCATAAACCGACTGCCCAGATCGCTGCGGCGCGATCGTGCGCCGAGCGAGCGGCCTCCGGCCAGGCGATCGGCTGGTCAGCCAGCCGGGGATCCGCGCGGCGGGGCGAATCGGCGTACGATCTGGCTGTGGCGGCGATCTTGTATTACGCGATCCCCGGCTTCGTCCTCTTGTTGGCCCTCGAGGCGGCGTCGTTTCATTACCTTCGCGACGACGACCACGACCGGGATCTGGTCGGCTTCGAATCGCGCGATACCCGAACCAGCCTGACAATGGGAATGGGCAGCGTTGCGATCAACGTTGGCTGGAAGCTGGTCGTGGTCGCGATCTACACCGGCCTTTACGAATTGACCCCGCTGCGGCTCGACGACGGCGATTGGTGGGTCTGGGTGCTGCTGTTCTTCGCCGACGACTTCTCCTACTACCTGTTCCACCGAGTCAGCCATCAGAGCCGACTCTTTTGGGCCAGCCACATCGTCCACCACTCCTCCCAGCACTACAACCTTTCGACCGCGCTGCGCCAGACCTGGGTGCCGATGACCTACCTGCCGTTTTGGCTGTGGCTGCCACTGCTCGGCTACCAGCCCTACATGATCGTGCTGGCCCAGGCCTGGAACCTGATTTACCAGTTTTGGATCCACACCGAGCGAGTGAAGCGGTTGCCGAAGCCGATCGAGTTCATTTTCAATACCCCGTCGCACCACCGGGTCCATCACGGCTCGAACGAGGTCTACCTGGATCGAAATTACGCCGGGATCCTGGTGATTTGGGATCGGTTGTTTGGCAGCTTCGAGCCGGAGGGGGAGCGGGTCCGCTACGGCCTCACCACGAATATCCGGACCTTCCGGCCGCTCAAGGTCGCGTTTAGCGAGTACGGGGCGCTGTGGCACGACATCCGACAAGCGAGCGGCGGCCGGAATAAGATCGCAATGGCGCTGCGCGGGCCGGGTTGGCGGCCTGACGATGGGCTTGGCGGCGGCCATGGGGTGCGCGGCTGAGCCCGCCAGAGCCCGCCCCCGGAGCCCGCCTACAGAAGCTTGTCGATCGCGCCGATCAGTTGGTCGTTCTGCGGCGTCGTCTCGGCGCCCCAGTGGGCGACCAACTTGCCGTCACGGTCGATCAGATACTTGTTGAAATTCCATTCCGGCGGCGGCAATTCTGCGAACAACGGGTTTATCCCGTCGCCGATCACGGTGCTCTTCGCGAACATCGGGAACTTGACGCCGTAGTTTGACTTGCAGAACTCGGCGATCTCCGGGTTCGAGCGCGGCTCCTGCCCGGCGAAGTCATCGGCTGGAAAACCGAGGATCACCAACCCCTTGGCGCGGCGGCTCTCGTAGAGCGATTCGAGCCCCTCGAACTGGGGGGCAAACCCGCATTCGCTAGCCGTGTTGACGACCAAAATAACCTTGCCCGCATACTCGGCAAGCGACTGTGGGTCGCCGTTTAGCCTTGGCAGGGTGAGGTCGAGCAGCGCTGGTGTCATCGGCGTCGGCGGCTTCGGGGCGGACGACGGTGCGGCGGCCGGGTCGGGTGATCTGGCGGAGGAGGATGCGTTTGGGGAGTCAGCCGGTTCAGGTTCGCGATCGCCGCAGGCGGCGAGCGCGAGGGTGAGGCAGGCGATCGGGAAGAAATGGCGGCGCGGCATTGTCGAGATCCTACGGCGGCGGTAGCCGCTCGGATCAGCGGGCGGGCCGGGGCGGGGCGATCGTCCGGTGCGTGCGCTGCGCCGCGAGCCCGCGATCGGCATTGCTCGAGCGATCGATGGGCACGCTCGGTCGGAGCTCAGACGACCTCGAACTGCGACATCAGCCCGTGATCTTCGTGGTCGAGCATGTGACAGTGGACGACGTATTTGCCGAGGTGGTCGGTCAGGCGACCGGCGATCAGCACGCTCTCGTACGGGTCGATCAGGAAGGTCTCCTTCAGCGCCTGTTCGTAGAGCGGCGGAGCCACGCCGTTTCGCGCCAAAAGCAGCCAGTCGGTGGAGTGGAGGTGGAAGAGGTGCGGAACCGAGGTCCGGTTGGCGATCTCCCAGCAGACGGTCGAGCCGATCGGGACCGAGATGTCGCTGTAGGAGGGGTCGAAGCTACGGTTGTTGATCAGCCACCGCGGGTTGAAGTCACCGCTCAGGGTGATCTTCCAGGTGTGGCTCGGGGTGCGGGGTGCGCTTGCCGTCCAGGCCGGGAGCGGCCGCAGCTGGCGCGGGAGCGAGCTGTTGTCGGTCCCACGGTGATCGGCGACCCGGAACTCCACCAATTCGCCGTCCCAGGAGCGTGAGTCGGGGCCGAAGGGGCCCGGGCGTGGGGTTGAGCGTAGCCGCACCCGCTCGCCCCGGGCGGAACTGAAGTCGACGACCAGCTCAACCCGTTCGCCCGGGCCGATCAGAATCTGATCGCGGCTCAGCGGCGCCGGGATCAATCCGGACTCGGTCGCGATCTGGTGGACCCGCAGCTTCGGGGTGAGGGAGAGTCGGTAGGAGCGAAAGTGCGAGCCGTTAAGGAGCCGAAGCCGGTAGCGGGCCGCATCGACTCGGTGAAACGGGCGGATTCGTCCATTGACAAGCACATGCTCCCCGACGCTTCCGTCCGACGGCGGCCGTCCGCTAAACGGGTCGGTCAGTTGGTTTTGGCGGTCAAAGGAGCGATCGCTCAGCATCAGCGCGATGTCGCGGCGTCCCCTTGGCAGCCCCAGCGCCGCGTCGAGGTCGTCGTCGACGATGAACATGCCTGCGAGGCCGCGCCAAATGTTCGCCGCGGTGCGCTCGAGGCGGTGGTCGTGGTACCACTGGAAGGCGGCTCGCTCGGGCTCCCCGGCCTCGGTCAGCTCGTAGTTGTAGGTGCGGCGGCCGCCGGGCGCTATCAGGAGGTCGTTCCCCGATTCGGTCGGGCTCAGATTCGGGTCGATCCGGCAGTAACCGGCGCGCGGCTGGGCTGCCGTGAGCCCGCCCGGCTGGCCGTCTTGATCGGAGGCGACATGACCCCCGTGGAGGTGGACCGTCAACTCTCCGGCTGCGGCGGGCAGGTGGTGTTCGAAGCTGACCCGGGTTGTCGCCCCGGCGGGGCGCCGGATCGTCGGCCCCGGGAAGCTGCCGTCGTAGGTCCAAAGCGCCGTCTTTGGCCCCGGCAGGATCTGCTGCTTCGCCGCGACGATCGGAATCGTGATCTCGGCGCCGCGCAACTCGCGCGGCAGCCGTAGCGGCGTCGTGAAGGCGTCGGGCTTGCTCACCCGGCGGGCGACGGCGCCGAGCAGGCGCGCCGACGGTGTCTGCAGGGCCGACGCGGTGGAGACCGCAGCAGCGCTGGCGAGCAAGGCGCGCCGACGCAATCTGGGCGTAGTCGCGCCTGCGTCGCCCCCAACCTGCTCGCGCTCGCGTTCTATTACCGAACCACCCGGATCTTGCCTTGCATTTGCGGGTGCACGGCGCAGAAGAAGTGAAGGACTCGGTGGGGCTCGACGGTGACGGTGCGACTCAGCTCTTCGGCATTGGCGCCAAAGAACTCGCTGTCGCCGAAGTGGTCGCTGTTGAAGATCGCATCGAAGCCGGTCTGCCCCCGTTCGACTCGGGGCTCGCCGACCGCGAACGTGTCGGGGTCGATCTTGTGCGCTTTGCCGACATCCCCGCAAGGGCCGTCTGGGATGCAGGTTCGCAACTCACTCCCGGTCGACGGGATGAACTTCTCGGCCGCCAGCGTGAAGGTATGGGGCCCGATTCGTCGCGGCCCGGTCTGGTTGACGATCGTCAACCGCTCCCCCGACTTGATTTCCTTCGGCCCGTCGAAGCGCAACGTTTTCGGCGAATTGCCGCGAATCTTAATCGTCTCGGCAGCCTGCGCGTTCGCGGTTGCGAAGCCGGTTGCGACGATTGCCACCACCGCCACGATCGTCTTGGCTTCAGTCCTCATCTTCATCCCCTTTGCGGCGGATCCTCCGGATCCGTTGATTGCCATTGCGGTGCAGCCTATCTGCCTGGGTCAGACATCAGTGTGAGCTTTGTCACCAACCGTCGGCGACGCAAAACCGGGGCCGCGCCGTCGAGCGGTTGGTCTCGATGACTTTGCCCCGGTGTGCTCGCGGAGAGATTATGCGCCTGCTCGCGGCGCATAATCTCGGTGTGCTCGCTGTTGCGCCACTTGCGGCCTGGCCGATTTGGTCGTCTCGATGACCGCGCTCGGGGTTGCGGTGGCGGGGGCGGTCGGGGTGTTGGCCCGCTACTTGATCTCGGCGCCGCTCGGCGAGGGTGCGCTGCTTTGGACGACCGCTGCGATCAACATCCTCGGGTCGTTTTTGCTCGGCCTGCTCGCTGCCTCGGCGGTTGGCGGTGAAGGCCTCCGCGCGGTTTTGGGAGTCGGGTTTCTCGGTGGCTTCACCACCTTCTCGGCGTTCAGCGTCCAGACCCTCGACCAACTGCAGGCTGATCGGCCCGGACGGGCTCTCGCCTACGTTGCGATCTCGGTGGCGCTCGGAGTTGGTGCGGCGGCGGTCGGCTGGTACGTCGCCCGTAGTTAGCAGATCGCCGCTCGCACAGAATTCACTCGTCCGGTTCGGCGGACTCAGCCTCAGCCTCAGCCTCAGTCGGCCGGGGCGGTCGGTTGGGGCGCTCGCCACATCAGCCACGCCTTCGGGCCGCCCTTGATCTCGATCAGGTCGGTCAGCTCGAACCCAAATCGCGCGTAGTAGGGGACATTTGCCTCGCGCTGGGTCTCGAGATAACACCCGATCCCGTCGGCGTCGGCCCGCGCCAGCCCGGGCTCCAAGAGGGCGCTGCCGTAGCCGCTGCGCTGTAGCGGCGGGTCGACGGTCAGGGTGTTGAGATACCAGTGCGGCTCGCTCGGGTGGTTGTTTCGAAGTGCCGCGTCCACCCGCATCCCCCGCAGCAGCGTCTTCGGTCCGGCGCTTGGCAGCAGGGCCCCCGCCTCGCGAAGCTGCTCGCGATACGACATCTCCCAGCGCCCCGGCGCCGCCCAAAATGCCGCCCCGCGGAGGTCGGCGCTCACGTAGGCGGTGCCGCGCGGGATCCAGCAGTGGCGCGCGGTCGCCGCGTAGTAGCGCTCCAGGGTGCGTAGTCGACGCAACTCGGAGGGGACCGTCCAGACCCAGATCTCGTTGTCGTAAAAAGCTCGCGCGATCGCGGCGGCCGCCGCGTCAACACCTTCGGTTGGAAGCGCGATGACCTGTTTGGGGTCAAGCGGTGTCGGGCTCATCGCCGCGGATCCTATTCGAGTCCCGCCCGGTCGTCTGCAAATTCGCCCGCCGGGGCCGTGGCGATCTGCGATCTTGTCTGGGTGAAGGTCAAGATTTGCGGGATAACGACGCTCGAGGACGCCGAGGCGGCCGTCGAGGCCGGGGCGTGGGCAATCGGGATCAACCGCTGGCCGGGCAGTCCCCGTTATATCGATGGCGGGATGGCGCGCGCGATCGCGATGGCAATGAAGCGACGGGTCGAGGTGGCCGGGATCTTCGTCAATCCGACCCTCGACGAGGTCAGCTTCGCGGCCGAGAGCGAGGGATTGACGATGGTCCAGCTTCACGGCGACGAGGGTCCGGCTTTTTGCGCCGAGGTGCGGCGTCGCACCGCGGCCTCGATCATCAAGGCGTTCCGAGTCCGCACTGGCGCCGACGTCAAGGCCGCTTGGGCCTTTCGGACCAACTACCACCTGTTCGACGCCTACAACCCGGAGCTTCGCGGCGGCACTGGCGAGCACTTCGACTGGGCGCTGGTGCGGTCGCGGCGGCGCGGCCTGCCGACGCTTTTGGCGGGTGGGATCACCCCGCAAAACGTCGCCGAAGCGGTTGAGGCGGCGCTGCCGTGGGGGATCGACGTTGCCAGTGGGGTTGAGATCTCGCCGGGGCGCAAGGATCACTACGCGATCGCCCAACTGATCGAACGGGCCGAGGCGGCCGATCCGCGACATCAGCGCGATCTGGCGCGAGCGGCGGAGCGCGAGGCGAAGGCGCTGGCGGACTCGCGGCTTGACGAACGCCCGCCGGATCGCGACGAGATCGAGTGGCGGGAGCGCCGCGCCGCAGCGGTTGAGGCGGCGGCGCCTGCGAGCGCCGAGCCGACCGCACCGACGGCGGAGACGCGGTGAGCCCCGGCTCCGACCCGACCAGCCCCGGGGTTGAGGAATACTTCGGCCCCTACGGCGGTCGCTACGTGCCGGAGGTTCTGATCGCGGCGCTCGACCGACTGACCGCGGCCTGGGTCGAGGCTCGGGCCGACCCCGCATTCGCGGCCGAGCTTGCAGGCCTGCTCGACTCCTACGTCGGCCGCCCGACCAAGCTCTACAAGGCGACCCGCCTCTCGCAGCGGCTCGGCCGCACCGTCTATCTGAAGCGCGAGGACCTCGCCCATACCGGCGCCCACAAGATCAACAACGCAATCGGACAGGCGCTGCTGGCGCGACGGACCGGTAAACGCCGCATCATCGCCGAGACCGGGGCGGGCCAGCACGGCGTCGCGACCGCCACCGCCTGTGCCTTGCTCGACCTTGAATGCGTCGTCTACATGGGTAGCGAGGACATCCGCCGACAGCACCCCAACGTCGAGCGGATGCGGCTGCTCGGCGCTCGCGTCGAGCCGGTCGAAGCCGGGGCGAAAACCCTTAAGGAGGCGGTGTCTGCGGCGATCCGTGACTGGGTGACCAACGTCGAGACGACCCACTACATAATCGGCTCGGCGGTCGGTCCGGCGCCCTACCCGGCGCTGGTTCGTGATCTGCAGCGAGTGATCGGCGACGAGGCACGTCGGCAGGCGCTGGCCGCCGAAGGCGAGCTGCCGGCCCGGGTGATCGCGTGCGTCGGTGGCGGTTCGAACGCGATCGGAACCTTCGCCGGGTTTCTCGACGACGCCACGGTCGAGCTGATCGGGGTCGAGGCGGCGGGGGAGGGGCTCGAGGCGCGACATGGCGCCAGCCTGTCGGCCGGCCGCACCGGGGTCCTGCACGGCTCGCTTTCCTCGGTGTTGTTTGACGAGGACGGCCAGATCCTCGAGGCGCACTCGATCTCGGCCGGGCTCGACTACCCCGGGGTCGGCCCCGAGCACGCCTGGTTGCGCGACAGCGGCCGCGCTCGTTACGTCGCGATCACCGACATCGCGGCGCTCGACGCGTTTCGGCAACTGACCAGGCTCGAGGGGATTATCCCGGCGCTCGAGTCCGCCCACGCGATCGCCTGGCTTTTTGCCGACGCCGCCGAGCGGGCTGAGCAGCGCGGCGCGGCGCCAGCCGGGTACGACCTGGTCACCCTTTCGGGTCGCGGCGACAAGGATTTGGCCGAGGTGCTCGATCGGCTCCCCGCCGGGGCGGCCGGCTGTGCAGATGAGTGAACTGGGGATTGATCGGATCGCCGCCGCGATGGCGCTCGCCCGGGACGAGGAAAGGGCGGCGTTGATGCCATTCATGACCGGCGGATTCCCCACCACCGCCGCCGCCGCAGCGGTTGCCGAGAGCTACCTCGATGGTGGCGCCGACCTGATCGAACTCGGAGTCCCCTACTCGGATCCACTGGCCGACGGACCGGTGATCCACCAGGCGGCGACCGAGGCCCTGGCCGCCGGGGCAAGCTTCGATTCGGCGCTCAAATGCGTCGCCGAGGTCGTCGATCGGGTTCCGATCGTCGCGATGATCTACGTCAACGTAATCTTCGCCTACGGGCGCGAGCGGTTTGTCGATCGGCTCGCCGCCGCGGGGGTGGCGGGGTTGATCGTCCCGGACCTGCCGCTCGAGCAGGGACCGTGGCTGCGCGAGGCGCTGGCTCCGCACGGGATCGCCTTGGTCGGGTTGATCGCGCCGACCACGTCGCCGACCCGCCGGACCGCGATCTGCCGGGCAAGCGAGGGTTTCGTCTACGCGGTCTCGGTGACCGGGGTGACCGGCGAGCGGGTCGAGTTGGCGCCGGGACTGGCCGACATGATTGCCGCCGCCAAGCAGGTGAGCTCGACCCCGGTCGCGGTCGGCTTTGGGATCTCCAGCGCCGACCAGGCGCGGGCGGTCGCCGTCCACGCCGACGGCGTGATCATCGGCAGTCGTCTGGTCCGCTTGGTCGCCGAGGCTCCGCCCGGTGATCGGACCGTCGCGCTAGGCCCCTTTCTCGCCGAGATCCGCGCCGCGCTGCAGCGCCGACGCTAGGCACCCGGTCAGAGCGCAAAGCGTTGAGCGGGCCGCTAGATTTCGGCCTGTGCAGCTCCTCGTTTTCAGCGCCGCAGCGGCAGTCGTCTTCGTGATCGCCTACGCGATTGATCTCGGCGGCACCCTGAGCGCGATGTTGGCCCTGCTCGTCCTGGTCGCGGCTGGCGGCGTTCGCGCCTTCGATCCGCTGATTCGCTGGATTCGCGGTAGTCGTTCCGCCTGAGCTGAGCGGGCCCTTTGCCGACCGGCCGAGGGCCGCTAACCAGCGCCGGTGGCTCGATCGTCGTGCTATTCGATGATCCGTGGCGAATGCGATGAGGAGTAGACGTCTTTGCGCGCGATCAGGCCGTCGCGAAACGGGAAAACGTCGATCCCATCCCACTCGATCGGTCGGCCGTCCTGATCGGTCGCGGTCGCGGTCCATTCGCTGACGAGGAAGTCCGGGCCGACATAGCGGCGGCGTCCCCGAAAGCGCAGGTCGGGCTGGGCGGCGAAGGTCTCGATCAGAAGCGCCCGCACGGCTTCGACTCCCTCGGCGCGGACCCCTCTGGTGTGGTTCTCGAAAACCATCTCCGGGGTGTGCATCGCCACGATCGCCTCAACGTCCTGGGCGTTCCAGGCAGCGTCGTAGCGCTCGATGAAGTCCACCAGCTCGATCGCCCGATCGTAGCGATCGCCCGACTCGGTTGCTGCTGGGAAGCCGAGTTTCGACCCCTCCGGAAGGAGCCAAAGCAGTCTGCGTCGGGCCGCTCGCCGCGGTCGGGGATTGTGGTTCGCCGGGAGCGTGTGTAACCTCTCGGCAACTCTGTGCGTGGACAAGGGAATCCAGGAGCGCACCGGGTGCCGCAAACCCAACGACGAATTAAGGGACGACTGATATGGAGACATCTGCCAAGAGCGAGTGCCCGCGGGCGGGAAGACTCGCGCTTGCCGTCGTGGCTTCCGTAGCTATGCTCGGCGTCTTGCCGGGTTTCGCAGATGCCTCCACCGTGTCGGTTTCCGGAACTACGATCGTTTATACGGGCGCCGACGCGCCTTCGATCGAGGCCAACGCGGTGACGGTTGCTCCCTCGGGTGCTCCGAATAGCTATCAGGTCAGCGATCCCGGTGCAACGATCACCGCGAGTTCGCCCTGTGTCGGCGGCGGCGGCCCCGGCGTCAGCGTGACCTGCTCGATCGCCGGTCTCAGCGCCGTCAATCTGAGCCTCGCGGGTGGCAACGACAGCGCCGATACCTCGGCCCTGGCGGCTTCGGTCGTAACCACGATCAGCGCCGGCAACGGCAACGACGGTCCGCTGATCGGAGGGTTGGGGCCCGACATCTTCGGCGGCGGCACTGGAATCGATGGCGTTTCCTACGCCGCTGTCGGAGCGACGAACATCGTCGCCGACCCCGATGGAAACGGCGATGACGGCCGCGACACCAACGCCGATGGGATTGCCGACGAGAACGACAACATCGGGACCGACATCGAGAACCTGACTGGCGCCAACGGCAGCGACCGCCTTACCGGCAGTAACAGCTCCGACAATCTCCTCGTCGGCGGCGGCGGCAACGACACCCTGAACGGCAAGCTGCTTGACGACACCCTGATAGGAGGGGGCGGTGGCGACACCTATATCGGAGGAGGCGACACCGACACGGCCAGCTTCGCAGGCTCGGCCGCAGGCGTAACGGCCTCGTTGCTTGCTGGCACCGCGACCGGTGAAGGCAGCGACAGCCTGACCCAGATCGAGAATTTGATCGGAACTGCGCAGGTCGACAGCCTGACCGGGGACGGGCTCGCAAACGTGATCTCCGGTGGCGCCGCCAACGACGCAATCGACGGCGACGGCGGCACCGACACTCTGCACGGCGACGCCGGAGACGATCTCCTCAGCGGTGGCCCAGGTAACGAGATGGGTGGGCTCGCCGGCGTCTTTGGCGACGCCGGAGACGACACGCTGAACGGAAATGGCGGTGACGATGCGCTCGACGGTGGCGCGAACACCGTGATCGGGGACACCGCAAGCTTTACCGCGGCACCCGGCGCAGTCACCGCAGACCTGGCGGGAGGGACCGCCACCGGTGACGGTAGCGATACCTTGGCCACGATTGAGAACCTGTCGGGTTCCGGCGCCGGCGACACCCTGTCGGGCGACGCCGCCGTCAACACCGTGACCGGCGGCGTCGGTGATGACACGATCAACGGCGCCGCTGCGAACGACACCCTCAACGGCGGCGCCGACAACGACACTTTGTCGGGGAGCGCCGGCATGGACAAGTTGACCGGCGGAACCGAGGTCGATACCGCGAGCTACGCCAGCGCCGCCGGCTCGGTCACGGCCAACCTGACGGGCGGCTCGGCATCGGCAGACGGCGACGGAAGCACCGATACCCTGGCGACGATTGAAAATCTGACCGGCTCGGCCAACGGCGACACCCTGACCGGCAGCGCCACCGATAACACGCTGTTGGGTGGTTCTGGGGCCGACACCCTTTCCGGCAACGACGGCATCGATATCGTCAACGGCGAGGTCGGTGACGATGTAATCACCGGTGACGGTGGAGATGATCTGGTCGATGGCGGTGACGATGTCGATGCCGCCCGCGGCGGCAGCGGCAACGACACCGTCACCGGTGGTGCCGGTGACGATCAGGGGGTCGGCGTTGTCAACGGCGGTATCGGTGACGACATTGTCCGGGGCGGACTCGGCGATGACCTCGTGGAGGGCGATGACGGCAACGACATCCTGAGTGGGAACGCCGGCACTGACGCGCTCGACGGTGGTGCCGACACCGACACGGCGAGCTACCTGACGGCGGCTGGCGGGGCAACCGTCAGCCTGACCAGCGGAGCCGCGACTGCCGACGGTGACGGGGCAAGCGACAACCTGATCGATCTTGAGAACATCGACGGATCGGGCGCTGCCGACACCCTGACCGGGAGCGCGGCGGTGATCAACATTCTCAACGGCAACGGCGGGGCGGACCTGCTCGACGTTCGCGATTCCGGAGGTCCCGATGTCGCCAACTGCGGCGCAGGCATCGACACCGTGAGGGCTGATGCGATCGCGACCGACACCGTAAACCCCGACTGCGAAGTCGTCGACTTCGCAGGTGATCCCGATACCACGATCGATTCCGGGCCTTCGAACCCGACCAACGACAACACTCCAACCTTTGCATTCTCTTCGTCCGAGGCCGGATCGACCTTCGAATGCAAGGTCGATGCCGGGGCGTTCGCCGCCTGCACTTCGCCGTTTACGACCTCGGCGCTCGCCGACGGTACCCGCACCTTCCAGGTTCGCGCGGTCGACAACGGCTCCAACCTCGATCCGACCCCCGCGGCGCAGACGTTCACCGTCGACACCGCCACTCCCGCGACGCCCTCGATCACCGCATCCTCGCCCGCGTCCCCGGCCAACAACAACTCACCGCGACTGAGCGGCACCGCCGCGGCTGGCACGACCGTGAAGATCTACAAGACGGCCGACTGCTCCGGCGCACCTGCTGTGACCGGCAGCGCCGCGAACTTCGCCTCACCGGGGCTCGCGGTCTCGGTTGGCGATGACAGCTCGACGGCGTTTCGGGCTACCACGACAAGCGCCGCATCGAACGTCTCAGCGTGCAGCGCTCCGTTCACCTACGTCGAGGACTCGACCGCTCCCGACACCGTGATTGACAGCGGACCGCCCGCCACCGGAAACGATTCGACCCCGACGTTCAGCTTCCATTCAACCCAGGTCGGCTCAACCTTTGAGTGTCAGGTCGACGCCGCCGCATTTGCCGCCTGCACCTCGCCGTTGACGACCGCGACTCTGGCGGACGGGTCACACACCGTCCAGATCCGGGCGATCGATGCGGCCAACAGCACCGACGGCTCGCCTGCGTCGCAGACGTTCACGGTCCAGTCGGCGCCGCCGCGGACCAGAATCACCCTGGGGCCGAAGAAGACGACGGTTCACACCCGAGTCAGGTTCGCCTTCCGCTCGCCCGACGCCCCGGTCGGTTTTGAATGCAGACTCGACGACGCCGCGTTCGCGCCCTGCACGTCGCCGACGAGATACCGAGACTTGGCGCTTGGAAAGCACCGCTTCCAGGTCAGGGCGATCAATTCGGTCGCTAATTTCGACCGCAGCCCGGCGACCAGGCGGTTCACGGTCGTGCCGCGATAGTCGAGCCGGACTCGTTCCCAACACTCCTCGCGCCCTGAGCCGATTGTCGCCGGGGCGCTGGCGACGCCCCCGTTCACTCCGTTCGCAACCAGGCAGATTCCGGTTCACGGGCCGCCTTTCCGGGTCCCGATTCAACTTCGCCCCGATTGCGGTCGATGGGTGCGGGTAGGACAGATCAGAGCCCACGGGAGGACTCGATGACAATCAGGCGGCGCGGGTGCGGTGGCCAGGGGGGGCGACCGGGGTTTCGGGGAGCCGGCAGAGCGGGTGGCAGGTATTCGGTATTGGCGGTTGCGGCCGTACTCGGCTTCGTTGGCTTTTGGGTCGATCCCTGCGAGGCGGTCAGTCGGCTGGCAACGCCGGCCGAGGGCCAGGTGCCGACGCGCTTTTATGTCGCGCGCGACATCGCCGCCGACCCGACCGCGCTGGTCACCTTCAAGGTACGTCACTCAAAAGGCCACGACGCCATGGCCCGGGGGTTGGTGGATTGCGACTTCACAGCGGACGCTCCAAATCGACTGCGATTCCGGATTGACGCGTTGCCGATCGAGGACGATGCATTCGATGTCAGGATGATCACCCAGGGGCACGAGGGCCCGTTTCGCAAGACGGCATCCTTCGAAGGTCGGCTTGGTGATGTGATCGCCGACGGCAGCGCCCAGCTCGAACGTATCGACCGGCGGGGTAGCTGCACCACCAGATCGTTGCAATGGCATGCCGACCAGGTCTCCCGTGCTGAGTACCTCGAGGCGGTCGCCCGCCCGCCGCAGGCCGATCTGGTTTCACCGCAGCTGGTTGACAGCCAAGGTTGATTGCTAGCCGAAGAATCGACGGGCGATCTCGAGAAGATCGAGGTCGACTGTCTTGACGCCAGCTGTCTCGGCGAGGGGGATCGAGGTGATTTCGTCGCCGTGAAGCGCGACCATCCGGCCGAACTCGTTGCGCGCGGCGAGATCGTAAGCGGCGGCGCCAAAGCGGGTGGCGAGGACGCGGTCGCGGGCGGTTGGGCTGCCGGCTCGCTGCAGGTGTCCGAGGACGACGGTGCGTGCCTCGTAGCCGGTCAGTGTTTCGAGCTCGGCGGCCAGCGCGGCCCCGATCCCGCCGAGCCGGGGATACCCGTATTCGTCGGTCGCGCCGCCGTTTTGGACCGGATGTCCCTGACCGTTTTCGAAACAGAGCTTGGCCCCCTCAGCGACGACGATGATCGAGAAGTCCTTGCCGCGTCGGTGCCGTCGGGTGATTACCGCTGCGATCTGCTTGCAGGTCGTTTCAAACTCGGGGATCACGATCCCGTCGGCTCCACCCGCGATCCCGCCGTGGATTGCGATCCAGCCCGTGTTGCGACCCATCACCTCGATCACGATCACACGGTCATGCGACTCGGCGGTTGTGCGGAGTCGATCGATCGCGGCGCTGACAATCTGGGCGGCGGTGTCGAGACCGAGGGTGTAATCGGTCCCGACGACATCGTTGTCGATTGTCTTTGGGACGCCGATCAGGGGTAGTCCCGCCCGCTCGTGCAGCTCGCGGTTGATCCACATCGTGTGCTCGCCGCCGATCGCCACCACCGCGTCGAAGCGGTCGGCGGCGATGTTGGCGGCGATCAGATCGACCGTCCCCTCGCGGACCGGTTCGTAGCTGGATGTGGAGAGGATCGTCCCGCCGAGCGAAACGATCTCCGAGACCGCGCTCAGGTCGAGCGGAACGTAGTCGCGCTCGGCAAGGCCGCGATAGCCGCGCCGAATCCCAATCGCCTCATCACCGCGATCGATCGCAGATCGAGCAACCGCGCGGATCGCCGCGTTGAGCCCGGGGCAGTCGCCGCCCGCCGTCAGGATTGCGATTCGCATTGCCCCAACCATACGCAGCGATCCGCTGGCTGCGGCGCCCCACCGGCGCGTTGCAATCTCAGGGCGGCAATAATCGACACCATGATGCGGCTTGGTTTTGTCACCCTCGGGGCGGGGATCGCGGTCTTGGCTGCGGTTGTATTCGGCGGCTGCGGCGCGGCCGACGCCGGTGACCCGCAGCTCAACATCTACCTGAGTGCCCCACTCGGCGGC
>JAHEXU010000055.1:0-2600 GCA_023251975.1 bacterium
ACCGGCTGGCAGCGGCCGGTTCGCTAGCGACTACTCCAAGCCGCCGGGATCGCCGCGATCGAACGGGACCGGCCGCGGCAGCGTCGTGCCCGCCGGAATCACCAGGTTGCCAGCCCGATCGAGGTAGGCGCCGTCAACGCCGTGCGGGTTCGGAACCCCGGGGCCGGGGCAGATCCGATCGGTGTCGGCGCCGCAGATCCCGTTGGTCAAGTAGGAGCGCTCCTGCAGGTCGGCTGGCCAAGGGCGCGAGTGGGCGCCGACAAACGAGTTCGGCAGGTTGTAGGCGAAGAACATGATCGCGTGCAGGGCGAAGATCATCGCCAACAGCCGCGCGACGGTTTGACGGCGGACCCCGTGAATCTGCTCGACGCCGCGTTCGACCAGGGTCTCGCCGCGATCGTTTTTGAAGTAGCGCAGCGAGCAAACCGCCGTGAACATGGCGCCAATCGTCAGCATCTCGTTGACCGGGAACTTGTGGTAAGTGCTCGGGAACAGGAGCCCGTAACCGCCCGGATATTCCCAAAAGCCGAGCGGCAGCCAGATCAGTCCCTCGGCGACCAGGTCAACCGCGCACATCGCGACGAAGCAGCCCGCCATCAGCTGCCAGGGGCGGATCCGCGGTCGGCGCCGCTCGATCGCCCGCATCACCGCGCACCCAAAAAGGGTCGCGAGGACGATGAAGTAGACGTAAACCGGTCCGATCAGGAGGATCGGCTCCGGGACCATCGCGCCCGGCTCGCCGGGGGCCAGCCAGCCGGGGACGGCGCTGACCCAGGAACCGAAGTTGACCAGGTTGGCGTTGTAGGTGAACCAGTGCCCGAAGTAGGAGGAGAGCGGGTCACCGAACCACAACGTCGTACAGGCCACAACGATCAGCCCGTCGGTCGAGGGGCGACCGTCGCGCCGCCAGGGGCGGACGAGCCCGAGCCAGACACAGGCCGCGGCAGCGACGATTCCGCCTCCCTGCCAGACCACGAAGGTCATCTTCATCCACTCCGGAGCGTCGCTCGGCCCGGTCGGGACCCGCTCAAAAAACGGCCCGGCCACCCACCGAATCCAGATATAGGCGATGAACGAAACGACCACGGCGCCAAAAAACGTCGCGACCTTGATCGGGGGTATGCCCGAGTCGGGTCGTGCCACGGACCGGGCCGTCGCGGCGCTGCGAGCGCCAAGCGGGGTCTGGATCGTCGAGGCCATCGTTTCTAGGGTCCCTTAGAAGCGTTGTTACGCCGAGCATTCCATAAACGCTCGTTCACGAACAGCCTACCGCACAGATCTTGGGGCTGCCCGCGCAGCGAGGCGATCGCGATCCCGACACAAGCGGCAACACGACGCGCTTTGCGAAAGCGATCCTCTCCGGATCGGCCTGGGCCCTGCCCGGACCTCGGGCAACGCGCTCCCTTATCGACCTGGCAGCCCGGTCAAGCCATTTCGCCGACGCCGGCTCAGCAGCTCACCGGTGTTGGGTCAAGGCCCGGATCAACCACCGCCGAGTTGGTTTCGTCCCCGCAGTCGATCACCGAGTCGGCGATCGCGTCATCAGCCGGCAGGGTGTCGTTGCCCGCAACGCCGGGCAGGGCGGGCGATCGCGGCGTGGGCGGCCGCGCGAGGCTCTTGGGCGCAGGTGGTGGAACGGGTTACATCGGATCCTCCGCGGATCGGCCCGGTTCCCTGCCCGGGCACCCGCTACGGTACGACGATGGAGCGAGCGCTGATAACCGGCGCGGCCGGATTCGTCGGAGCGGCGTTGACGGCCCGGTTGCGAAGCGATGGAATCGAGGTTGTCGGCCTCGATATGCAAACCGACCGAGGCGCTGAGATCGTCGCCGGTGATCTGACCATGGCGGGGGGCTGGGCGAAGGCCTTCGAGGGCTGCGACACCGTCTTTCACACCGCGGCAGCGGTCACCAACACGGCCACCCGTGAACTCGGCTGGCGGACCAACGTGCTCGGCACCAGCAACGCGATCGACGCCGCGGTTGCCGCTGGCGCGACGCGCTTCGTCCACTTCTCCTCGGTCCGCGCCTTCAGCGACCTCGACTTCCCGGCGATCCCCGGTGGCGTCACCGAGGCCCACCCGGTGCGGCCCGACGGCAGCGTCTACGTCGACACCAAGATCGCCTCCGAACAGGTGGCGCTGCAGGCGCACGCAGCGGGCCGAATCGAGGTGACGATCCTGCGGCCGGGCGATATCTACGGGCCCGGCTCACGGCCCTGGGTGATCTTGATTTTCGAGGCGATCGAAGCGAACCGATTCGCGCTGCCAGCGATGGGCAGGGGGATTTTCAGCCCGGTTTATATCGACGACTTGATCGACGGCGTCGTACTGGCGGCAACCTCCGAGGCGGCAGGCGGGCAGGTCTTGACGATTTCCGGCGGAGTCGGGGTCAGCACCAAGCAGTTCTTTGGCCACCACTGCCGGATGCTGGGGCGAAGCGGCCCCAGGGTGGTCCCGACC
Source organism: bacterium (assembly GCA_023251975.1). Taxonomy (GTDB): domain Bacteria; phylum Actinomycetota; class Thermoleophilia; order Solirubrobacterales; family 70-9; genus JAHEXU01. Next base: position 2,462 of record JAHEXU010000055.1, read on the forward strand.
GGGCTCGCATTGGCGCTCGCCGCGGTCCCGGCGGCGAGCGCGGCGGCGAGCGGCCGCCCGACCGAGCTGCGCCGTGAGTCGATCCGCTACCTCGCCCGCCGGGGCACCTACTCGATCGCGAAGGCGCGCGCGCTGCTCG